>JAKBAI010000014.1 GCA_021809185.1 Planctomycetota bacterium | reverse complement strand
TTCCCGCTGGTTTTATACCGATATTTTAACTGCTCCTCCTCTACGTAGCGAGCATGCGGTTGATCGAAATTGGCGATTTGTCCAAGCGCTGTGGAATCGGGAACGCAATCCCCGCGAACCTAGTAAGCAATATCATCTTCCCGTTCCGATAGAACAACTGAATTGGGCCAGAAATGAACTAAAAGCTTTGCCGCGCCCCGTGATCGTTCTTTCTCCCGGGTCTCGGTGGGAAACCAAACGTTGGCCCGTTCCTTCTTATGCTGAGCTGATCCGCAGAATGAGATTATCTTGCCCAGGAAGCGTTCTTTTGATCGGTTCTGCTGATGAAGCTGTTCTGGGTGAACAATTGCTGAATCAGCTCGGCAATTCAGGAATGAATAATATTAGGAATTGGATAGGTAAAACCGAATTCACCCAGCTTCTTGCTTTAATAAGCAGTGCCGATATGGTAATAGCCAACGATAGCGGCCCTCTTCACTTAGCAGTTGCGCTGGGCAAACCGGTGCTAGCCCCATATACCTGCACGAAAGTGGAATTGCATGGTCCATACGGTTCCTTCAAAACCGCGGTACAAACACAAGTTTCTTGCGCGGGGAGTTATATACGTCAATGCTCTCATATGTCGTGTATGAAAGATTTGACCCCCGATCGCCTTTGGCCAATTTTTGCGGAGATGCTTCAACAATGGTCCCTCAACAACCGACTCCTCTAATTCTGGCCAGTGCTTCTCATGGCCGCCGGTATCTTCTCGAAAAAGCCGGTTACCAATTTACCATCCTCCCAGCGAATATTGACGAACCGACCCAAGCGAAATTCGGCTCTTGCCGCCAATATGTCCAAGAGATTGCTTGGCGCAAAGCGGCAGCAGTTGCTGAAAAATTCGCCAAAAATACGATAGAAAATACCGTGCAAAATACGGCGGAAAATATCTCTTCTGGATTTATTCTTGCTGCGGATACGGTTGGTTGGCTGAACAACCAAGTGATCGGCAAACCAGAAGATGAAAACGATGCTCGTCGTATTTTATCGCTACTCTCTGGTCAGATTCATGAATTATGGACGGGAGTCTGCCTGTGGCGCTGTGCAGATCATTTTCAGTGGCAATGGCAAGAGCTTAGTAAGGTCAAGATGAAATCGCTTACAAGTAGCGAGTTAGATTCCTATTTAGCAACTCGCCAATGGGTCGGTTGTTCTGGTGCCTATGCCATTCAAGAAGAAAACGATCCCTATTTGCAGGTTGTTTCAGGTTCGCTCAGCAATGTTATCGGTTTACCGCTCGAAAGTCTAAGTAGAGTATTCCAGCTAATTTCTTCCACTAGCTTATTATCCGATCCTTAAAAGAATCCCTCTTGCTAATCTAATTATACAATAAGACTATCGAAATCGAACTATATATAATCGCACTATGAAAGAGAGATGTTTTGGATCTGCTCAGCTAAGAGGGAATAGCAGGTTGAAAAAGATCAAATAATTGCTAATCAACTCACTTTCGCTCTTAAACCGGATTCCAAATTGTGACGTGAAAATTATCTATGAATTTTAACGACCAATCCATCCAATCCGTTAGCCAAAATAGGCACAAATGCAAATTAGACAACGATTTGCAAAAACAAACTTTTTAAGACTAGCCCAGGATATCTGCATTGCCCACGAAAAGAAAAAGATTCCTTATAAAACAACATCAAGATCTGAAAAACAATCAATTCGCCGTGTGCCAGATTACTTTTTAAGAGCTTGTTCGATTTTCTCGATAAGGTCATTGATTTTCCATTCCTGAACCCCTGCCTTGATCTGAGATTGAGCCTCGATCCAAGTTCGAACCTTCTTCTCAGCAGCAACGGCAGTACTGTGTGTTTTATTACCGAAATAGGTACTAATTTCACCGTAGCTTGCTGCGGTATGTTTACGGCAAAGGAAAATAGCGATCATTCTCGGGTGACTAACCGCCCAAGATCGGGATTTGGATTGCAGAGTTCCTGGTGGCAAAGAAAGGGTATGGCAAATAGCGGCATCGATACAGGGCATGGTAACTACTCGTACGGCATGTTTGAGAAGATCTTGTAAAGCTTCTTGGACAAGTGGGAGATCGATTGAACGATTGGTAACTCGTGCAAAATGGCGAATGCTATGAATAGCCCCTTCGAGTTCACGGACATTGCCGCGCAACTTCTCGGCTAAGAAAATCAATATTTTATCTGGGATGACCAGAGCATTTTCTACAGCTTTTTGACGGAGGATGCGAAGACGAGTTTCGGCATCCGGGGGCATTAGAGACCAAACTACTCCGCCTATCAATCGATCGACTAATTCGGGGGGGAAATTTTCTTCTAGGCGCGGGTGAACATCGCAACTGAGGACGATTTGAGCATTTTCGCCAAGCAAGACATCGAGTGTATGCAAGAACTCCAACATCGTCGCTTTTTTCCCAGCGAGAAAATTCAGATTATCGAGAATGAGAACCGCGCATTCGCGGAACTGCCGACGAAATGAATGCTGTTTCCCTTGGTGCATGGCGGCAACAAAGCGATTCATAAAATCTTCGGCAGTAACAAACATCATTTTCAGACCTGGATTGTGGCGTTTCAAACCAGAATAGATCCCTTCAAGGAGATGAGTTTTCCCCGTGCCAACCGGTCCATAGAGCACCAGCGGATTGCCTTGTTGCCCCGGCTCTTCAACAACACTTTTTGCAGAAGCATGCGCAACCCGATTACAGGGACCAACGACAAAATCTTCTAGGGTACGCCAACGGCGTTTCATCATGGCGGAGTCGCGATTTCGAGCACTTTCTCCTCTATTTTCTCCTTTACTTACTCTTTTTGTTTCTCCTTCGAATTCCGCATCCATCGGCAGAGTGTTTGTCGATCGCGAACGTGGTTTCATCTTGGCGCTAGGATCATTTGCTTCTATTTCGCGCTTTCCCTGTTCGGATTGCCTCGTAGCACGATTCGCCGAATGGAAAGGGATCTCCTGTCTAAGAGAGTAAGAAGTTCGATCGTTGGCAATCTGATTATCGGCTTGCTTATTGTCCTGGTTTGCTCGATATTGTTCTTGCTGTCGACGAGTATCCCGAAATAGTTGCGGATCGATTACAAAGCGAACCACTATATTTTGACCCAGAAGCATTTGTCCACATTCTTGGACAATTGCACCAAACGTATTTTGCAACCATTCCTGAAAATGCCGATTGGGTACCCCCACCATTAATTCTTCACCGGTCCAGACAAAATGGGTGCGACCCTCAAACCACAAATCGAATCGCTCTGGTTCAATCCGCTCGCGCAAGAGAGACTTTAGCTTGGATTCTAGATCGAAATGGGATTCCAAACTTCCTTGCGGAGGAATGCCAGAAGCAGAAGTTTTAGTCTCTCGGTCTTTGACAATCGAATTCGTCTTTTGCGCAACAGATTCATCTTCCGTATGGTAAGGAATGCTATGGGAACTAGATGGGTAATCTGGATAGGAAATCGGGTGCAACCGATCGGTACTATCCGTTTTTGAATCAATCTTTGAATCAAGAGTAACAGATCGAGCAGATTTCACGGGTAACTCCAGCTCAGGGTGTCCTGCCCCAATCGCTATGGGTTCATTCTCATGGTGACTGTCGCTGACCATATCGTTATCAGAAGATGAAATAACCTATCTGACAAGATCGGATCATTGCCTACGCCTAACAACTATGGCAGCGCTTCCCTGAATGGTAAAATGGTTGCAAATGATTTCTTTTAAGATATTTAAATGGGGATCCAACAGATCAGTAAAGATCGCATTTCCTGCGCTATCGACGCAAATTTCAAAACCTGAAGGTTAAGGTTTTCCTGAATTACCCAAACTACCTTCCTATATTTTTTCCAAATTTACTGGTCTACCTAATCAGCACAATCGTTGCGATAGGTAAACTTCAGTTGCTCTAACAATTTCAAATCCATTAGATTGATATAGATGAACAGCTTGACGATTTCGACTATCGACATGAAGAAACATTCGACCACCACCGGCCTGACGAATCCAATCAATCACTTGATCAAGCATCGTTCGGCCAAATCCCTGATTCCGCTTTTCAGGAACGACTCCAAAATAGACTAATTCCCAGTCAGGGAAATTAGCTGAGTCTGGCAATGGCGAAGGGTTACAAGCAAGGATAATCCCTCCGAGCCATTCTTGATTGCTTTGCACTAAATACCAGTGATTGAGATCTGGGGCTATATCTTGAAATTCGTTTAGTGAATCTTCATATTCACAGATTTCAGCGATTTCAGGAAAATCTCTAGTTTCTTTCCAAGTTTTCTCCACCACTTCGCGAAATATTGGCCAATCCCAATCGGGATACCGTTTCCAAGAGAGGAGTAAACGTGATAAATAAAGGGATCGCCTGCCCGGATGGATAATCCTTCTCATTCCCCAGGCCTGAGTTAACAGAGAAAATCCATGTCTGATATACGGGGTAGTCGCTTTTTGAGTGGTTGATTGCATAAATGTCTGCGCACAGATATATTTCTCTTGGCGCAAATGGGATAACATCGATTCGATGAGGCTATCGCTGAGAGAGTTAGGCGGATCGGGAACCAAAATTACTGGATTCCAGACCATCCCGCGTTTCCCTAATTTTTGACAAAACAAAAAGCCAACGAGCTGTTGATCCCTTAAGGCACAAAAAAGGGAACCGTTGATGTGATGCTTGTTGAACCAAACTCCCAATAAACCTATTATCTCATCAGGAATTTTCAAATGATCTGAGGGATTCGAGGTATCTTTCGAATCGGCGTTGGGAGATTGGTTATTTCCCAAGACCGATTCTAGCAATACTTTCGCCTCTGCCCGACCTAAAATCTGAATTGAAAATCCCATTCATGACGCCTTCCAAAACGATCCACAAACCCATTTAACAGAAAATCAGCAATAATTATAAATTAAACGATTGTCATTATGAAGTTTGACAATCGTTTATTGCTGTTCTGCGATTGTATTAAATAATCTACCTCAAAATCAATCGTTCTCCGAGAAGGATCGATCTAGAAGCACGAATAACAAAAGAAAAACGAGAGAAAATTGTGAAGAATAGTTATAAGTGAATAAATAATAAGTAGATAAGTTGACTTAGCATCAGAAAAACCGGTCAACCGATTTTTCAAAGGCTTAAATATTCTGAAAAAGATAAGAAAAAAAACGGTAAAAATTCAGCGGATTGAAAGCAAAATGGGTAATAATCAGGAATTGTAATCGAAATTGAAAAAAGGTCGAGAAAACGTACTTTTCGTTGCCAAGGTCTTGTATCAAAGGATGAGATAAATAAACCATTAAAATAGATCTAGGAAAGAAAGAGAAAACTCAACAAAAGAGAAAACTCAACAAAAGAGAAAACTCAACAAAAGAGAAAACTCAATAGAAGTAGAACACTGAGTGGAGCACTAAGCGGAACCCTAAGAGGAACCCTGAGGAGGAATCGATGCAAGAAGTGTTAAACTGGTTAAAAAAGAATCACGAAATGATTGTGCATAATCTAGCCGATCTGGTGGCAATACCCAGCATAAGCACGGATGGGGAGCACGGAGATGAAATAGAAAGAACGGCCCAATTGACTTGCCGGCAGATGCGTGAAGCAGGGCTGCAAAATGTCGAGATATTGCGCGTTGGCAATTCGTTACCGTATGCTTATGGAGAATGGCTGGAAGCACCGGACAAGCCGACCGTTTTTTTATATGCGCACCATGATGTTCAACCGATTAATTTTATCGATCAATGGCAATCCGATCCGTGGAAATTAACTCGTCGGGATGGCCGATTATTTGCTAGAGGTGCAGCAGATGATAAAGGGGCGATAGCAGCTCAGCTGGGTGCCATATCTGCCTGGCTACATACACAAGGCTCTCTGCCGGTGAATGTGAAAGTCCTCGTCGAAGGGGAAGAGGAAATTGGTTCGCGCAACCTATTAGATTTTTTTAATCGATATGAAAAGAAATTACATTCCGATGTGATCGTGGTATGCGACACCGAAAATATCCAGGTAGGATTACCCTGCATTACGTATTCATTGCGTGGTATAGTCACTCTCAAAGTAGAAACAGAGAGTGCGCAATTCCCAGTGCATAGCGGAACGGGTGGTGGGTCACAGCCCGATGCGACCATAGCCCTCAATCAGATTTTGGGTCGACTCTACTGGGGCAATGGCCCGCTGCCGATCGATCACTATTACGAGCGGGTAAGGCCATTGACAGAAAAAGAGCGATTAGCCTTACAAAAGCTGCCTGGCCATACCGATAAATGGCGAAAAGATTGTGGAGTTATTCCTGGAGTTCAGCTCGCTACTGAAAAAGGGTATACAGAGTACGAACAGACTTGGCGGCGCCCCGCAGTTACCATCATCGCGCAAGAAGCAAGTTCTATTAAAGGGGCTTCTAATCAAGTACTACCAAAAGCTACCGCGCTGGTGAGTGCACGCATTGTTCCCGATCAAAAACCAGAGGAAGTGTTGGCCCAACTAACCGATTTCCTGACTAAAGATCCACCCTGGAATACTCGAGTTCATGTTACGCCACACGGTCCCCCTGTTGATTGGTGGATGACCGATCCGAACGGACCCGCTTTCGAAGCCGCCTTATCTGCTTTGCGTCAAGGGTTTGCCCGGGATCCTTTGGCCATCGGTTCGGGGGGAACGATCGGCTTTGTTGGGCCGCTCGCTACTTTATTTGGAAATGCCCCCGCTCTTTTACTCGGTATCGAAGATCCTAGTAGTAATGCGCATGCCCCTAATGAAAGTCTCCATGAAGGGGATTTTCAAAAACTGATGGCCTCTCTAGCGATCCTATTTGAACAATTAAGCAAATACAGCCCAAATGAATTAAAATAATAGACCATTGTCCCTAGCTCCAATGATTGCATTATTGCAAAAATCTCCGCATGAATCTCCGAGAGAATCTGCTCGTAAATCTCTACACGAATCAAAAAGGGATTCAAAATCCCTTTTTGATTCGTGATATAGCATATGGATCAGGAACCAGCATGAAAAGCGAAATTATTTCCATTGGTAGTGAGTTGACCACTGGACAAAATATAGATACTCATAGCCAATGGCTTAGCAAACATCTAGGCGAAATTGGGATTCCTGTCGCCTTTCATACCACCGTTTCGGACGATCTGGCCGATAATATATCGGTATTCCGCGCGGCAGTCGATCGGGCCGATCTGGTCGTTGCCACAGGAGGACTAGGACCAACACTTGATGATCTCACCCGAGAAGTATTGGCAAAAACTGCCGGGGTAGATTTATATGAAGATAGCGAGTCGCTAAAGTTTATCGAAGAGCTGTTTCGCCGCAGAAATAGGACCATGCCCGAACGCAACCGCATCCAAGCCCAATTTCCAAAAGGGTCCGAACCTCTTGCCAATCCAATCGGTACTGCTCCGGGTATCTGGATGCCGATTGCTAAATCGAGCTTCGATGCAACCAAGCATTCGATGCCAGAAACGATCGTGGTAGCGATGCCGGGCGTCCCCTCCGAGATGTATCGGATGTTTTATGAACAGGTGGTTCCCAGGTTACAAAAATTAGGGCAGGGGAGCGGGGTATTGTTGGAACGTAAAATCAATACATTTGGCGAAGGGGAATCGGCTCTGGAACAACGCTTGGTCGATATAACCAAGCGGGGTAGAGTGCCTGAAGTAGGGATAACAGCAAGCGATGCCATTATATCCTTACGGATTATCGCGCGGGGCAAAACACGAGAAGAAGCCGAAGCTCAAATTGCGCCGACCGAACAACTGATTCGCGAACGTTTAGGTTCACTAGTCTATGGTACGGGCAGCGACAATTTGCAAGATATCGTTATGCAATTATTGAAAGAGAAAAAGAAAACAATCGCGACCGCAGAGTGTGTAACATCAGGGTTGATTGCCCACCGCTTGGGTCAGATAAGTGGCTCTAGGAACTGGTTCCGCGGAGCGATTGTCGCTAATAATCGCGACTGGAAAATTCGTGAATTAGGCGTGCCGGAAGAATTGATTGCCGAAGTTGGCGAGGTCGATGGGCGTGTGGCCGAAGCCATGGCTATCAGCTGCCGTCAACGTTTCCAGACCGATCTAGCGATCAGCACCATTGGATTGGCCGACCCTGCTGCCATTAATGAAAACCACCCCGTTGGAACAGTGTATTGCGCTATCGCTCACCCGCAAGGTGTTTATAGTACCCATTTTTGCTGGTTGGGAAACCAACAAGAAATTCAGAGCCGCTGTGCCCATCTAGCTCTCAACCTAGCCCGGCTCTATCTCCAAGAGATGATCCCACAGATAATCTAATAACTAGAAATACTGAAAATCAAGAATTATTAACTACCGCGATCACAGACAGAAAACTTTAGAGGAATGATCCATCGGGATAGCTCGAATCTTCTAAACTGAAAGTAATCGACGTCTATCCTACTCCTCGATTACTTCTGGATTACTCCTTAATTACTTGAGAGTGATGGTGATATCCATATCGGTACTACCAACCGTTAATTCTTCCGGAGTCGTTTTGGCCGAACGATAAGCTAGGGGAATCTGATGCGCATTGGTGCCGGGTACCGGAATCTCTCCAGCAGGTTCAATAATCACTTTGTATTTGCCTGGAATCACCCCCGTTGGTGTCCCATCCAGATTGATAGGATTCCCTCCAGGTCCGACATGGAATTCCCCTTGGTTTCGCACAATACCACTCACTTCGTAGGTCAAGCCATCTTTATCTACGCTATCCGCAGGGATCATTCGTACCAAACCACTATTCAAAACAGTACCATTAGAAAACACAACTTTCCCTTTGACGGAGGTCTGTTTTTCCAGCGATTTAGGAGGTAGCTTCGGACCGCATCCGATCAAAAATGCACTAATAAAAATCGGGATTACTAGACGATTACAAATAAGTTTATTCTGAATCATTAATTCTCCAAAAAATAAGTAAAAACGAAAATGGACTGATTGGAAAAATCAGTCCAAAATTAATTCTGATAAAACGAACTATCCAGAGATAAAATTAGTTATCATACTGAATAGTATTTTCGCCCCCTTGGCGGGAAGTGAGCGAGGAAACGACAACAGGGGATAAGGATTCACGCAGAAAAGAGACATGACCATCTGCAAAAACAATATTGGCGCCACCTGGATGGAACGCAAAAATTTCATCGTTCGGACCGCAGTTATTAATAATTTTCCAGCAGGGGACACCATTAACAATTGGGCCATCTCCAGCCGCATTGAAATTATTGTTATTAATAATCTTGAAGGAGGTGGAAGAGGTATCGAGCAGAGGATCGCCAGAAACACCGAAACCACCAGCATCTTGTTCTCCCCAACGCCAGAATCGGCGAGTTAAAAAGGAAGAATTATCATTTACAGCAATGCCTAAACCTGTTGCTGGATCGATATAAATCGGGTTCGTTACATAATTTTGCCGGCGAGCAGCATCTTCAGCAATCAGAAAAGTGTTCGAGGTACCATCCGTAATTTGTACCAGACCAACCTGAGCCGTATCCATAGCACCACGTTGACGAGCATTCACTTTATCACGCAATCCATAATTCGAAAAGGAGGGATTGACTTGAATATCGGTATAAACCGTAGCCGCATAATCGACATAAGCCCAACCGAAAGAATCCTGTTTTTCAAAAGGATACGAGGGGCAAATAAAGGTTTTAACTACTGTTTGAAATGCTATATTATGATTGGGATAGGCAACCGATGGGGCATTGTAATACTGATTTGGGTCGATCATATTATAGAGATTTTGCTGTTCGATATAAGGCAAAATGTAATAAAAGACCGAGTGCATTGGCAACCCTTGACCTGCAGCGGAGGTTCCACTGCTAGCATTCACGACCTGAACACCGCCAACAAACAACTCATTGGAAAAATATGGGACCAATAAGCCACCGGCACCCGTGGTACTCCCTTCACCCCCCGGAGGAAGAACCCCATAGGCACTTTCATAATTCGCACAAGCCAACCCCATCTGTTTGAGGTTATTGGTGCATTGGCTCCTAGCCGCAGCTTCACGAACTTTTTGCACCGCTGGTAATAACAATCCAATTAAAATAGCGATAATGGCAATAACAACCAATAATTCAATAAGCGTAAATCCTCGCCGGAGATCTGCTTGTGAATTAAGTCTACGAAAACTCATCTTCTTTTTCCTCAATTAAAACAATAAATCACTTAACCAGACAACAATAGGCCTCCGATTCCCGGTTTTTGCAGAGAATTGAAGTAGGCAATGGTAAAACAATTTAGTTTCGAATTTACCAACTCTTAGGAGCGATCGATATTGAAAACTCGAACAAATATTCTTTGATGTTTACAAAGCTTGTGATGATTGTTAGGCATTTGGTTAGGCTTATTTGCATATTTAAGAACAGGCTACTCACTCTCATCTTCCCCAAGAGCTAAAGTAAGTAATCTTCCTATAATTACAATTCGTTACAAAATCCAAAACAATGATGAACAAACAATTATTTAATTATATTCCTGGCTTTTATTCATACATCATTTCTTCACGATTCCAAAAACCGATCCATGACAAGGAATGATTTTTGTTGCATATTTTGATTTTCATATGAATATTTATCAACATATACATCAGGATATACAACTCATCGTCTCACAGATAACATTTTTGCAAACATCAATGCGTAATACAATATTTAAAAATCATCTGTACTACACTGTTTCATAATAGTTATTTATAAAACATGAACAAGTCGAATATGATGAAAAATGAGAGAAGAAATGATGAAGAAGAAATTCATAATATTAGCATTCTTTTGTGAATAATCCGAGAAGATTTTGTGAATAATCAATTCTCATTGTGAGTATTTTGTCAACTAAACAGAACCCAATAAATAATATTTTTCTTATATGAGGAGTAAAAAATAACTGTAGTGATTATAATTTCACTACAGTTTAATCGCTTAGAAAATGCTTAATTAAAAAAAGTTTATCTAGTTGAAATCGCTTATTGATTCATCAGTCGAAGACCAACAGGAAGCGATTCGCCAAACAGTCTTGTGTATTCTTCAGATTGGTTGATGGTTACTTCGGAAAGCATTCGATTCCATTCTTCAGAAAAGGTGTGTTTGGCAAAAAACTCTTTGATCGTCTCGCGCAGTTCCTGATCGATATCTAAAGCACGTTGACCAGTTAATCGCCCAAACTGAGCCATGGCAAAAGCTCGAGCGATATGTTCATGTTCGTTTTGAGGTTGATATTCCAAAATCTGCTTCAACCATTTCTCCACAATCTCTGGATGCAAAATCGTGTTGAGCGGTCCATAAAATAAACTGCGTGCCCCCAAGCGCGTTAGAGACCAGAACAGATGTGGTCCCAGCGGGGGTCGCTTCAGTTGCTGTAAGAGTGCCTCGCCCAGAGATTGTTTAATTCCAGTATCTAGACGTTCCAAACTAGCCACTGTTCGCCACATTTCAACCCATTCATTCGGTCCTGTTTTACCCGCAGATTTCCCTTTTCCAGGCAAGAGAACAGGCCGGAGGCGATTCCACAACGTCTGTTGTAATCCGGTAGTTAGTCCCCCAGCAACTCGGCGCCACATAATCCAGTAATCGGCCCCTGAATCTAGATTCGCATTGCGATTTATTGAATTATTTTTTACTCCCGGTTCTTGCCGGGTTGGACTTGCCAATAATTTCCAGAGCTGATCGATTCGATATCGATCCAAGGGATCTCCAAAGCCGGGACGTAAACAATAGCCAACTAGAGAATACCAGCGATTCAAATGGGCACCTGATCGAGACCGCTGAGGTGCTACTTCCGATAAGAACTCCCATAATCGCCGGCAAACGTACATCGACCAGTCCCCGCGCGGGGACTCCAACACCATTTCGAGCTTTTTGGTCAGTTCCTTCGGTTCGAAACTCCCCTCTACAAAAGTTTTACGGAGCCAGTCCCCCGCGAGCTGCACATTCTCTTCGGGAATAATAGCCTCTACCCTCTGATTTAGTTTGTCCCCTTCTTCCTTGGTTAGATCAAAAACAACATCGCGAACACTGAATTCCAATTTCCAGCGATTCGATTGATCCTCGGCAACACAGTATAACTCCAAAGTTCCAATGGGGGTGGAACGAGCTTGTAAAGTTACTGGCACCTTTTTTATACCGCTTCGCTTCCCCCCGCGAAGAATGGTATGAACTGCGGGGAGAGATAAAATCTGTTTACTACTCAAATTGAATACTTGACCGGCTTGATCCCCCCCCCGAACCGTAGAAGAATAAAGCGGAAATAAAATCGGTTCCCCCAGTGCCAATTCTAGAATCGGCTGTTCCAATTTCACTTCGCTCCCCTCTTCAAGATGGCGCGGCAGAATACATAATACCGATTGCAAATCTGATTTTCCCTCGCTGGGTTGAGTTTCCAATGAGGAAGAAGATTCGTTCTTATCTGCATGAAGACCCGAACCTTCCGTTTTCTGCCCCGTTTCAATTCCAATATAATAAGAGCGGGGGATACCGCCGCCAATTCGTTTCCCGCCGACATGCTTAAGCCAAGCATAATACGCAGCGCCCCAAGCGACCGCAAGATCCAGAGAAGGATTGACCAAAACCATCGGGGACCAAGATCGGTTATTGGCATCATTGTTGGAATTATTGCTGGAATTATTGCTGGGTTCGTACCAGCGCTGCATCACCTCGACTAGCCGTTGGCGGATAACCCCGGGCTGGAAAACGCCCCCATTAAATAAGATAGTATCAGGACGTTCATCCGGTTTCAGTTGCCGACGTAAAAAACTGGCTAAGTGATGGGTGATAGCAGGGTCATGAACATAGGGCAATCCCATCTCTTGTAAACCGCTACGAGCGGTACGTTGTGGTTCACTTTGCAAATCACAGAACGGAAAGAATCCATCGAGAAGCACTTCCTGAATTTCAGCAAGAGATAAAGAACTATGCAAAGATCCGCCAATAACCGATCGACCTCGACCAATAATCTGGATCGGATATTTTTCCGGTGGATTTTCTGCTAGCAGTACCTCTTTTGCTTGCCGGCACGATTGCACCAGCATACTGAACTGCACGCTATCCAATCGTGTATTCGCCCCCCATTTCTTTTCGATCCGATGAGCGAGAGCATGGTCCATATTATCCCCGCCCAATAGTAAATGATCCCCCACCGCCTCCCGAATAAAGGATAATTCCCCCTGTTCTTCACCAGCTAAGATCAAGCTAAAATCGCTGGTACCCCCACCAACATCCACAACCACACAGCGCATCCCCGGTGCCATTCGCACCGATTCTTCAATAGGGCTGAGAGCAATCCAGCAATAAAAAGCGGCCTGCGGCTCTTCAAGTAGAGTGACCTGCTTCATTCCCGCATTCTGTGCCGCTTGGAGAGTTAGATTCCGGGCAACATCATCAAAAGAGGCAGGGATAGTCAAAACAATCTCCTGATCCTCTAGTAAGTCTTTAGGGTGATCGAAATTCCAACAATCGACCATATGTCGGAGATAACGAGTCGAAACCTCCAGCGGAGAAAGCCGTTGAACCTCAGCTGGTGCGCCCCAAGGTAATAATGCACTGGTGCGATCGACCCCTGCATGGCCTAACCACGATTTTGCTGAACTCACTAACCGTCCCGGAATCCGACTACCTTGCTTTCGCGCAAATGCTCCGATAATATCTTTATTATCTGCATGCCATGGTAAACTGGTAGAACCAGGAGGGAGATCGTTCTCGCCTGGCAAATAGAGAAAAGAGGGCAGCAGTGATTGTTGACCAATTTCAGCACGATCCACGAGCTGACGCATCGGGAATGTCTTCAAGCCGAGCTGATCAATTCGCGGGTGCATGCTTAAATCGATTACCCCCATCGCACTATTCGTGGTTCCCAGGTCGATTCCGATTAAATATCTACCCATAAATCTATCTTTCCAAACTCATTTTTTTGATCGATTT
This sequence comes from Planctomycetota bacterium, assembly GCA_021809185.1. Taxonomy (GTDB): domain Bacteria; phylum Planctomycetota; class Planctomycetia; order Gemmatales; family Gemmataceae; genus JAKBAI01. Next base: position 30,499 of record JAKBAI010000014.1, on the reverse strand, counting down.
TGCTTTTACTCTGTTTTTAATAGTATATGTTTCGTCCGATCTTCTGTCGTGGATAACCGATATTATCCTGATCGGAGAAAATGAAAATGTATTGTAATCATTAAAAATAAAAAAGCTTCAACAATCCAGAAAGAAATAATAACTTGACCCCTCTGGTAATCGGTTTGGATATTGGTGGTGCCAATCTGAAGTTAGCAACAGCGGAGGGGGAAGCCGTTTCCCAGCCCTTCCCGCTGTGGAAATATCCGCATCAGCTCGGGGAATCCCTATTTAATCTAGTGGTGGAGCTACTGCGATCTTGTGGAAAAAACGAAGAAGCCCTTCGTTCGGATCAAGTGACTCTTGCTGTTACCATGACGGGAGAGTTATGTGATTGTTTTACCAATAAACAGCAAGGGGTGGAACATATCCTATCATCTGTTAGGCGTTTTTTCCCAAATCAGGAACTAAAAATCTGGGCCATAGGCCACGGTTTTCTTGACCCTACCAAGGCAATGAATTATCCCCTGGCAGTCGCTGCAAGTAACTGGCATGCTCTAGCTACTTATCTTGGTCGATTCAATTCTTCTAGTTCCATTCTTATCGATATTGGTTCCACAACAACCGATATTATTCCTATTCACCAACATCAGCCAAGGAGCATTGGCCTAAACGACATCGATCGGCTTCACTATCAGGAATTGATTTATACGGGTGTCAGGCGAACCCCCATCTGCGCTTTTGCTTATCCTCATTTGACAGCGGAATGGTTTGCCACGAGTGCCGATTTATATGTTCTGTTGGATCAATTACCCGAAAATGAAAAAGATCTCGATACCCCGGATGGCAAACCGTTAACCAAACCGTTTTGTCACGCCCGTTTAGCCCGTATGCTCGGTGGGGATGCCGATTTAATATCTTGGAAATCGATTATCGATTTTGCTAAGAGTTTGAAAGAATGCCAGAAAAAACAAATTATACAGGGTCTCGATCGATTATGGCAACGATATGCCGATCCGAATGATGTTCTCTATGTTGGAAATTATCTTGGTAATGATGTTGGTAATGATGACAGGGGATCTGCGAATCCGCCGATTAAGAATGTGATTGTCAGTGGTGCTGGGGATTGGCTAGCTCGAGAGATTTGGCAACAGTGGTGCCAATCTCATCCAGATCTACAATCGGTACCTATTCAGGAATTTAGTCAACTATTTGGAGAAAAGGTTTCTCAAGCAGCTTGCGCCTTTGCTGTTGCCCAATTATACCTAGATCGATCCCCACAATAACCTAGCGGATGATCTGACTCAAAATTCGGATGATCGAATGGATTTCTCTCGAAAAGAAGTGAAAAACTTGTAATGAAAAACTTGTAATAGGGGAGAGATATGGCAAATAGCAACCCAACAAATATTTCCACAAAAAAATATCCATAGGAGAAGCAGATGAGTGCGGTTGATATTATTCGTCAAAAGCGACAAGGGGAAGAGCTTTCCATAGAAGAGATCACCGATTTCGTACAGGGGGCAACCGCTCTGGCGCAAGGCCAGCAAACAAATTGGACCGATTATCAGCTTGGGGCACTTCTAATGGCCATTTTTTGTCGCGGGATGAGTGCGAACGAAACTGCAAATCTAACGCGAGCGATGACCAATTCGGGCCATCAGCTCGATTGGGGGACACAATCAGCGTATGCCGTTGATAAACACAGCACGGGAGGAGTTGGAGACAAAACCTCGCTGATTCTGGCCCCACTCGCTGCATGCTGTGGGGTGCTGGTTCCCATGATCTCCGGGCGCGGGTTAGGTCACACGGGGGGTACGCTTGATAAGTTAGAAGCGATTCCCGGATTTCGTGTGCACTTGAGCGAAAGTGAAATAAAAAATGGGATCGATAAAATCGGAGTAGTGATGATCGGGCAATCTGCTCAGATAGCGCCTGCCGATCGGTCCCTCTATGCCTTACGGGATGTTACGGCAACGGTTGAAAGCATCCCTTTAATTACTGCTTCCATTTTGAGTAAAAAATTGGCGGAAGGAATTAAGGGATTGGTGATGGATGTAAAATTCGGTCTGGGGGCATTTATGAAAACGCAGATCGAGGCGTTGCAGCTCGCTGATTCGTTGAGACAGATAGGGGAGAAAAACGGTCTCAACATGTCAACCTTTCTGACCCGAATGGATTCCCCGCTGGGTCGGATGATCGGTAACGCTCTAGAAGTTCGCGAGGTCATCACTATTCTTAAAGGAGAAGCTCCCAAAGAGGATAACAATTCTCAGGAATTAATCGATCTATCGTTGCGCTTGGCGGCAAAAATGGTACTCCTTGCTGGGAAAAGCTCTTCCCTAGCTGATGCGTTGACTCAGGTTAAGAAGGCACTCGATTCGGGCCAAGCTTTAGAGAAATTTCGGGAAATAATTCGATATCAAGGGGGTGACGAAAAAGTGATCGATGATCCTGATCGCTTGCCCTCTCCTGGGTTTTCTTATCAGATTACCGCGCAACGTTCTGGTTATTTGACGGGTCTACATGCTGAAAAATTAGGTCGAGCGGCATTGAATTTAGGAGCAGGACGCCATCGCAAAGAGGATCCCATCGATCATGCCGTAGGGATCTGTTTGCATGCCTCTCCAGGAACTTTTGTTCATTCCGGTGAACCAATTTTGCAACTGATGTATCAAACCCAGGAGCAATTCCAACGAGCACTTTCTGAATGCCAGGATGCTATCGACATCCAAGATGAGCCTCTTCCACGATTACCAAGAATTGAAATGGAAAATTAAATCGGTTTGTAAGCTAAACACATCCTATTTTGCTAAATCTGGTTTTACGGGTGTTTTTGATTTTGGGGGTTCGGTCTTCTTATCGGATGGTGAATCCCCTTTCTTCTCCATCTTCATTTCCATCTTGTTTTCCATCATCTCTTTTTTCTTATCTACTTCTTTTTCTTTTGGAATTTCCTTTGTTTTGTCATTTAACTTTTGTTTTGGATCCATTTGCATTTTGTCTTTGGGGTCGCTCATCTCTTTTTTCTTAGGATCTTCCCCATTAGTAGATTTTGGGGAGGATTTTTTATCCGAATTGTTTTCTTTGGGATCGGATTCGGGATCCGTTGACTTGGGTTTGGGTTCCTTTTTATCCGAATCTATTTTCATTTTTTCTTTGGACAAATCTTCTTTTGCTGCATCTTCTTTTTTAGGCGCTGTTTCTTTAGGCGTTGTTTCTTTAGGTGCCGTTTCTTTAGGTGCCGTTTCTTTAGGAATGGAATTTTTGGGTGAAGGATCTGGAACGGATTCCTGCAAATCCTTATGAATATTCTTGCGGAGGGCTTGAGCGATGAAATAACCACCGGTAATGGCCAGGAACATAAAAGTGGCCCCAATAGCAAGCATGACATAATCGCGTAGTGATAATGAAAAAATGCTTCTTGGCGGTTCCTGAGAATGAAACGGATCTGGTGAGAGTAAAGTATTATTGGCAAGGTTATTTGTTTGAGGAACAACGACAACTTCTGCATCGAATTCTTCTATTTCTTTAGGGGGCAATTCATCTTCAGATCGTATCAGCTGGTCGGGATCGAGCGCTTGAACTTCTTGCGTAATAAGAGGCGAATTATTCGATTGCCGAGATTTTTCTCGCGCTTCGAAAGTCTGAATAGGAACAAAGCTAGGAGATTCCGAGGTCGGAGGTAGCGAGGGGCTATTATTAACAGGAATCTTTTTAGACTGATTAGAATAATTGGGCAATGGGCGGGAGGGTTTTGATAGCGGAGAAGGGGGGGATGGCATAATCTGTTTGGCTGGGACAATATGAGCAGGTAACCGGTTATCGGATGCCGGTGCTGGAGAAATCAGGGGATTATTTGGGACTTCACCAGCAATAGGGTCGATATAAGCAGGGTAGAGATCGGTCCCTTTTCCTGCCGGATTTTGCAAGGCAGCAGGGTAGTCGCGTGTTTCGGTATCAAATTTATGACCATTCGATTCTTCATGAAGCCAGGCTTCGTAAGCAGGAATGACAATGGAAGATTGCGGTCGAAATTCCTTGGCTTGACTCTCGATTTGCTTTGTAAAGGCATCGAGAGCCTCTTGAGGATTTTGAAATCGTTCCTCCGGATTTTTGGCTAAAAGTTTGTTCATAATCTCTTGCAAACCTGGAGGAACCGTTGTAAAAAATTGGCTTAAAGGTCGGGGAGGTTCCGAGATATGCCGGAAAATCTGGTTCATTAAATTCGTATCGGGAAATAGTAGTTCCCCAGTTAAACAGTGGAAGAAAATACAGCCAATGCTATACAGATCGGCTCGGATATCCACGGTCGAGGCGTTGGATGCCTGTTCTGGAGCCAAGTAATCGGGGGTTCCCAGAATGTCCCCCACGGTGGTCAATTGGAGATCGTTCTTGCCCGGAGTAGCATTTTCTCCAAAAACATTGCGCCCCAGTCCAACATCCAGAATTTTGACCGTGGTATCGAAAACCGAATCCGAAGATTCTAAATCATTCACTTTCAGCAAAATGATATTCGCCGGTTTTAAATCGCGATGGACCAATTGAAAACTATGCATATGATTCAAACCGCTGAGAATCTGCTGCATAATGTGACAAGTTTCCATAGAGGTCAGTTTTTTTCGCCGCCGTAAAACCTCTTCTAAGGTATCTCCTTCGAGATACTCCATGACCATAAAATATCGTCCCTTGCTGGAATTGACTTCAAAGGCGCGGACAACATTGGGATGATCGAGTTTTGTGAGAATCTCCCCCTCACGTTGAAAACGCGCCAGAGTTGAAGCATCTTTACTTTTGGATGAGGGCAGCACCTTGATCGCCACTATTTGCCCTAATTGATGTCTCGCTTTATAAACCCCAGCCATTCGCCCTTTGGCGATCAAATCTATTATTTGATAGTCATTAAGAAAGAATCCTTCCGAATGCCCCCGATTGATCAGGAGAGATTGATATTCGGTCAAAATTTGATTTTCGACGAGATATTTTCTGAGCGATTCAATCTCTTCCATCTTCCCTTGCGTGGCACTTTGCCAGCGATCCAACCAAAGCTGCATATCGCTTGGGCCTAGTAATCGACTTCGAATCACCAATTTGGCATATTCTTTTACTGTTGTTGGTTTGGCCTGCGCCATTACCTATTCTCCTACAAAACCGTCTTCCATCTCTAATCGAAAATGAAGATTCCATTTTTCAGTTTAGAAGTATTCGGATTATTCTTTATCGTATTATCATAATATATTATCCGGAGTTGTGTGGTATCCGTAAAAATTTCATTGGTTCTTCGTTCTAAATTTTTATGGGAGCTTGCCAATAACAGAATTCTTGATGAGATTTCCCTTATTTTTTTTCAGGCATTTTTTGCTCTGAATCTTTTTTGTTGGTTGCAGGCATCTGACCGATTTTCCAAACCCCTTTTGCTTCAGGACAAAGGCGAAACAATGCTTCCCGCAAAGAATTGGCTTCCGCACCTTGATCGGTTTGCTCCTGTTTTTGAATTTCTTCGATCAGCTTTTGGATAAACGGGGTATCCGCTAAGTGACCTTTCTGGATTGGGTTATTTTCATCTGATTTTAGCAAAGGTTTGAGTTGATAGACCCCTTGGCGCGCCAGCTTGGTCCATGAGGGGAATTGCTGAGTTTTCTCCCCTAACTGGATAAGGTCGCTCCAAACTTGATATGCTCGATTATAATCTCGCTTTTCTGCCAATAGTAAACCTTGGCGAAACCAGATCTCCCCCCAATCAAGTTTAGATTCTAAAGGCGATTTCGTCTGGCGATTAGTCGCCTGATTCAGGCGTTGGATGAGATCGAGCCGTTGGCGCAAGAGTTGGATGATATTATTTCGTTCTTCACTGAATTCGTTATTGTCTCGATTCAACAGTTGATACGCAAACAGCCAATTATCGGGTTGATCGCTATTCGCTAAAGCCTGGATTTTTTGCCAGCGGAGACGTTCCGATTCTAACCAGATTTTCCAGGACACGGCAAATAATCCCAAAGTTACCAGAGAGAACCAGAAGAAAAATCGTAACCTTCCCGGTATCTGTTGCCATTTTTGCCAGATCGAAACAACAAAAAAGAGTTTCTTTCCCGATCGATCATTAGATCGAGAATTCTCCTTACCCCAATGTTTATCCAAAAAGGATCGAATCGATTGGAGGGCATTGAAATCGTTATGATCACTATCCTCCTCGCCGTCTTCCCAGTCTTCCTCTTTGTCTCCCGCTTTGTTTTTTTGGGCTTCTTCCTGATCTAGACTCTTGGCGGAATTTATTTTCCCAGCAATCTGGGCAAATTTACCGTTGCGAATTGTCTCTCGCTCTTCCATTTCAATCGAAAAAGGGGTCAGCTCGGCGGATAAATCAGTTTGTAAAGCTTGGAGTATCGATTTAGGTGGATCGTTCTGGATGAGCTGCTGACGTTGTAAAGAGTTCCAGATTTTGAGCAATTCTTCAATAAGAAAACCACAACTCCCAGGACGGTGCTGCGGATCTTTGGTCAGAAGTCGATTGATGAATTGATCGATTGCTTCGGGTAGTTTTGGAATGAGATGAATGGGACGTTCTGGGAGAGCGAAACAGACCTTTTGAATCACTTCGGCACTGGTTTGCCCCACAAATGGCGGTCGACCGACGAGTAAGCCGTACAGAAGCGTGCCGAGAGCATACAGATCGCTCCGTTTCGTATAAGGTTTTCCCAAAATCATTTCGGGCACGGCATATTCCACGGGGATCGGCAACGGAATACTCTCGGTGCCTGAGTGTTCCATAATCAGTTTGGCTAGACCAAATTCAGCAAGAGCGAGGGAACCATCGATCCGCTGAATCAAATTTCCCGGATGAAGCGCACGATGAAAAATTTTTCGGCGATGCGCATAACGCAAAGTATCTAGGATTTCCAGAGCAATCGATAACCACAATTCCCAAGAAATCAAATAGCCTTGCCGCCACGGCTCGAAGCCAGAAGAACCATGAATATCATCGGTAAGAAAATAGGGGTTATTTTGATAAATTCCATGATCAAAATAGCGAACGATGCGCGGATGGTTCAATCGTCTTAAAATGGCCATCTCCGCACGAAATTGTGTATGGAATTTCTCTGTTTTGGTTCGCTCCCCTTGAAAACAGACCATGATTTTTCGTAACGAGGAATCCTCTATCGAATGGACCCGATAACGCTTTCCGTAATAATTTGCGGGAAGCTCGGCATCAATAATCCATTGATCAATCAAAGTATCCAGCAGTTATCCTTTCTGAGCGGATCAAGCTTTTAATTTTCATTGAAGATATATTAGACAACACCTCATCTAAAAGTAGCACCAAAACAATCATTTTAATCAGAATCTGAATTTTCCGATGAAGTTTGGTCTATTCGAACCGATTTTTGGAACGATTTACCAGCGGGCAATCATGTTATTCATTTTCGAGCTATTTTCTATGCCCGTTGATTTTTTGAAACTAAATTTATTACATATTCTAATAGTTTCAGTCATTGAAAGATTCACTTATTCAAATCAAATATCTAAAAATATAGAAAAAACAAAGTTAAATAATGAGATGAAGATAATTTTCATCATTCTCTAGGTTCATTTTTTCAATTCAGATTCGGATCAACAACCAAGTTAGCAAAATAGCTTTGGCGTATTGATTTTCTAAGATTACAAAAAGCCCCCAGAATTTTGAACCAGACTAGCTTGCAGCGCAACAAAATTCTGATGACGACTTTCCCCTATCTACTTAGTTCAGATCACCCGCAAGAGGTTTCCGATCGACTGGCGATTTATTATCTCTTTTTGATCGATTTTTCAAACTCTTTGACTGTTTTAATTTGAACCGGTTGACCAGATTTATCTTTGGCCTGATCTTCTAACCAAGTGGGAGAGGCTTTCAACCACTCCTCGATCGCTTTATCTGCGGAGATTCCCGAAGCAATCCGCACACAACAAACCATGGTTCCATCCCGTCCAATCCCACGCAAACAGTGTTGAAAAACTTTCCCCCCTTGTTTCTGAGTTTGTTCAACCACTTCCACTATTTGTCGCACCTGTTCCAAGCTAGGAGATTGTAAATCTGGCCATGAAATATGAACATAGCGCAGGCCAAGCTCTTTAACTATTTTTTCTTCATGTTCACTTGGTTCACGCAAATTGATAATCGTGGTAACCCCTTTACTCTTGAGCCAACGGTAACCCTTGGCCGAAGGTTGGGCACCGCTCAAATAATGTTCTTGAATAACATGGATATTATGAGCATCTCGGAAAGCTAATAGGTCTTTTTCTTCTTGTATCAGTTGGTGAGGGTCTTTTTTACCAGAACGTGCCAACAACAGCGATTCGAGATGTTCTTGGAGATCGTGCAAAATATCACGAGTGGTCGATAATCGACCATCGGCTTCAAAGGCATCAGCAACAATAAAATACGATTCGATATTCCTTTCCGTTTCGGCCATTAAGCCTTTGGGCTGTTGACGCAGCTCGTTTAGGATCGGTTTGATTTTAGCTTTTATTTGTTGTGGTGTTTCCTTGACTTCTGGGCCTCGTCGTTCCGCTTGGTTTACCCCGAGCTGATATCCAAACGAATCTTCCCCTGCCAGAAAAGGAATCGTTCCGCTTTTTGCTGGCATTTTTTCATTTTTTGAATGGTCAGATTTTTTATTACTTTCAGGATTTTTCTTCACTTGCGATTCAGCAATCGATCTCATTGGATTGGCCTGCATCCAGACTAAAATGAGAATGAAAATCATCCCCGTTAATCGGATAGTCCAACCATTTCTTTGCAGGAATATTTGAAATATGTTTGCCAAATTTCGATTCCATAAATAGTTTTGAAACACTAGAAACCGCTCATTTAAGTATTTAACTAGACGCATGATTCTACTTTCCCTGAGGATAAACCTAAATCGAATTTAAATGATTTCTCTTTTTTGAGTTATATTCCGATTGTCAAAATCATTTTCAAACTTGAATGTCCAGATTATGGATAAGATTAATCTACGCTTATCTTTGTAATTTTGTAGTCACGTTCTTTAAAAATGTTCCCTCATTTAATTCTCTGATTCTATAAAAAGATGGTTGTAAGATCCAACGAGAAAAAACGACAAAAGATTCAAATCAAGAATTAGTACACACCAAAAATTCTCCGAGCAATAATCAAAGATTAGCGAAGATTTCTAATGAATAGATTTGCCTGAAAGTTACTAAATATGTATGATCAATCTCGAATTATCGAATGCAAAATATCAGGATAACTGAAAATCAGGGAGGAAAATCGACCATAATGACGGAAAAATCAGTAGAGCCGATCGATCGAGCTGACCAAGCTGCTCATGCCGATCCTTCGATATGGGTAGATGAATATGGAGACGAACTATTTCGTTATGCTTACAAAAAACTGCGCAATCAGCAATGGGCCGAAGATGTGGTGCAAGAGACGTTTTTAGCTGCTTGGAAATCCCATCTTCGCTTTCAGGGAAAATCGAGCGAACGAACATGGTTGATCGGCATCCTTAAACACAAAATAATCGATTTCCTGCGGAAGTTGCACCGCAGCAGAAAATTCGAAAATAACATAGCCGAACCACAAGAACCGAACGATTTCGATTCCTTGGGACACTGGAAACAGGCACCCAAATCGTGGGGCCACCAACCTGATAAAGCCTTGGAAAATCAGGAATTCTGGGAAACATTTCAGAGTTGTTTGCAACATCTCCCCAATAAACTCGCCACTGCGGTCTCTATGGTAGAATTAGAAGGTCAATCAACCCAAAACGTCTGTTCTGCATTGTCGATAACCCCCAATCATCTGGGAGTTTTATTATATCGTGCCCGGACATTATTACGCAACTGCCTGGAATCGAACTGGTTTTGCCACCCAAAAGAGAAAAACAGTTCAGAAAAAAATAGCACAGGGAAAAATAGCACAGGAGAAAAACGATGAATTTTTTATCGTGTTCCAAGATGAGCAAATTAATGTCTGCTTCTCTAGATCGTCCATTAACCCGATATGAGCGATTTCAATTAAGAATGCACCTTTATATTTGCCGATTCTGCCGGCGGTTTTTCAGTCAAATTCAGCTGATTCGCAAAGCTTTCCATCACTTCTTTAACGAAACGGAACAGGCTCAAATACCTATGGCAAATTTAGAACTTTCTCCCACGGCACGCGAGCGAATGAAAGAGGCATTACGAACCAAATAAGATTCAAATAGTCCTACGAATTTAATCCAATTTTGACCGGTTGGTCCATTTTCCAAAACCAATTGCATCGATTTATTCGAATTCCGATGAATTCCCACCCATTTCTGAACCTTCCTTCAGAATTCTTGTCTATTCAATTGACCAAATCGAAATTTTAACTAGAATAATTTGGGCTTTTTTATTGCTGAGGTGGTGAAATTGGCATACACAATGGTCTTAGGAGCCATTGCCCAAAAGGCGTGCGGGTTCAAGTCCCGCCCTCAGCATTTCTCTTCCATTTAACTTTTGCCCTATAAATTTTGCCCTATTTCCTTCTTTGGATTCCCCCTGAATCTTCCCGAATTTATCCAGAAGCTTTCCAAAAATTTCCCCTCATGATTTACACCTAGAAAACTTCGATCATTCAGAAACTTTCAGTCCAATAATCGCCTCTTCATTTCAGAGATTATCTCCCGTTTGATTCGACCATAAACTCCGGATTGATATAATTTTAGATCGATATATCGTACATTAATTTGATAAGCGAGATCATTCTAACATGGCTTTGATTACTCTCACTACCGACTTTGGAATCCGTTCTGCGTATGTTCCAGTCATGAAAGGGGTTATCCTATCGATAGCCCCCCAGGTCCAGATATTGGATCTTACTCATCAAATCGCACCGCAAAATATCCGAGAAGTAGATCGCTTTCTCGGATCTGTACTACCGCTGTTCCCATTGAATACAATTCATGTTGCCGTTGTTGATCCAGGAGTTGGAAGTGATCGTTCTCCTTTGTGTATCGATTTTGCCGATTTTATCGCCATTGGGCCTGATAATGGTCTGTTCACTCAGCTTCTCATCAAATATCCGAACGCCATTATCCGGAAACTAAATCAACCTCAATTCTGGCGATCAAACATTAGTAACACTTTTCATGGTCGAGATATTTTTGCTCCGGTCGCCGCTCATCTCGCTAATGGGGTAAAGATTGATCAGATAGGGGAAATCATCCCAGATTGCTTAAAACTCGCTTACTCGCAACCAACGATCACAAACAATTTTATGACGGGAGAAATCGATGAAATCGATGATTTTGGCAATATTATTACGAATCTCCCGCCACTTCCAACACCTTTCACTCATCATCCAAATATCCGAGTAGAAATTGGCGATCAGATAATCTCTTGTATGCCTGTCTTAACTTATAGCAAAGGAAAAGAAAATGAATTTCTGATCCTTGCTTCTAGCGATAATCGCTTAGAAATTGCCATTCATTTACAAAATGCTGCCAACAAACTTAATGTTAAAGTTGGAAATACTGTTACTATTTATTTTTTTGATTAATTGGCTTTCTCCCTATCTACGTGATATGCTTTTATTATAACTATTAATACGATAATGCTAATAAATCACCCAATGAGAATTAAATTTGTGATCTGAGATAAACTAAAATTCGGTCTATATATCTGATGATCGGCTTTATATTATTTTACAACGTTGATTTTGAGAATGCTCATGACTGAAATCCATCAAAATTGCCCACACTGTCAGCATTTAATTGCTCTTTTTGATATATATCTTGGAAGAAAGGTCCGCTGCCCGTTTTGCAAAGCCATTTTGCAGTCCCCAAAATCAACGGATGGTCTGTTCACCCTTTTACGACTACCTACCTCTCCCGTTTCTACTACTTCTCATTCTTCTTCTGATTCTCGCACGGTGACAGAACCGGGACTTGCTGCTACTGCTAATAGTACTGCTAATAGCACTGCTAGTAGTGCTACCAATAATGCTAGCTATTCCGCTGACAATTTCGATCCGATAATAAGTTCAACAACCGTCGAGCAGTTTGTTTCGTCTTCGTCTTGCTCCTCCGCAGAGAGCAATTCATCTGAAAATGGCAAAATAAGTTCCCTCCCATCGTCACAAGGCCAAACTTTTCTTCAGCCCCCCTCGAAGAATGGAGCTGAATCGTCAACCCATTCAGCTAACGATGCCACTCACGACCAGAAAGGTTCCCTCAATGAGCATGATGAACCAGAATCTCCTGAAAGTATTTTTGGCGAATTAGTGGATGAAGATATTTTTGGTTCCGAACCGATTAAACCGATTATCGAACCAGAGAATACGTTTTTGACAAACCCTTTGCGAAATCATCTGGATACTAAGCCGAATGAAGAGGCCCCTTCTGATGTTTCGCTAAATTCGGTATCAATGAATCGGCCCTTTTCAACGCCGAGTATGACGCAAATTCAGATAGGAAAATCGTGGGATAATCTCGGCAAGCTTGCTGCCTCAAGTTCACCAGGAATAGCTTCACCAGGAATAGCTTCACCAGGAATAGCTTCACCAGGAATAGCTTCACCAGGAATAAGTTCACCCGCATCAGATCATGTAGAACCATCGGAAAATCGGTCTGTCGAGGAACAAGATCCTATCGAAACAGCTGACCAGGAAATGCCCTATCCAGAACTCCTCCATTCAGAATTCCCCCTCTCTTTTGATCAAATGAGGCAAAAAGCTTTCGAAGAACAAGAACTACTTCGAAGTATTTCATCCCCTGAGATTTCCATTCCAGTCCTATCTCCTCTCCTATCTCCTTCCGGTTCCTCAGAAAAATTGAGACCTCAGAATAAGGAATTTGAACCGCAACCGATCAAAGAACCTTCCAGCAAACGAGAATCCGTCGTTCGTAATGCTCAAAAAGGGACAAAGTCCCGATTCTTGTTGGGCTTTTTTATCTTTTATTCGATTCTAATATCCATCGTTGCTATTTTCTTTGCGACGGATACCCCAAAACCTCTTCATCCCTTTCAGGCGATTCCGGATGTATATGGAGAATATGATCGGGCCAACCGCAAGGAACTAAAGAGTGCCCTCTTACCCGATCCGAAATTAGAAGTCCCTGAACATTTACAAGTGAAACTGGGCCAAAATCTAGTGGTTGGCGATCTTAGCATCGAACCAACAAAAGTTGAAAAAAAGGAGACAGAATATTTTGAACAACTCCGTTCAGGTCAACTGCTTCAGAAAAAGGTTTCTCGACCAATTTTATGCCTATATCTTCGCCTGAAAAATCGATCGAAGGATGTGGCATTTTACCCTACAGACCCCGCATTCAATCGCCAAGAAAGAAAAAATCAACCCATCCCCTACAATCAAATTGCGATCGGTTCTGAAATTTATAAAGGGGGGTTGTTTCCTTGGCCGCTCGATCATAATGTTCTGGAAGCAAACTATCTCCCCGAACAGAAGTTCGACGACCAAATTCTTCACCCTCAGAGCGAACGGGATACGGTTATTCCTTCCGGAATAGATGCCCAAATGCTCCGCCACCTCAAAAAGGAGAATCATTCGCTTTGTCGCTGGCGAATACAACTTCGCACTGGCATCATTCATTGTCAAGACGATCATCATGTTTGGCGAGATTTTGCTGTCACGAGCATTATCGAGGTCCATTTTCAAGAAGATGAGATTCAGGTTCCAAAACCAGAAAATTCCAATAGTCCCAGTTAGTTCCTATTCTAAGTGCCTATTCCGTAAGCTCTGTTGAGACTATAAGCGTTCTGACCTTCCATAATCCATAAAAAAAATAAATAGGTCTTATATTTTAACGATCAGTAATCGAACATCCATTTAAATATAGTCAATCGTATTTAGAAAATTGTTTGAATGATTTAATTACCGTTCCTATGAAGATCATTTGAATTATCAAAATACTCTATATATTGGAACAGTTATCTGAACGAGATCCGTTAAAAAATTACCTTGATAATATGTAGTTAGAAAAATGCAGCTTAACAATGAGCTATTTGGATACTCTTCGCTAAAACACTTTTCTTTTCAGACTATTTTATTATAATAGGCTATAAGCGTATTTTAAGAAAGGTAGTGCAAAAGTAACAAAATTTAAAGCGATTCTATAATAATCAAAGAAAAGTAATCAAAAAAAGTATGGCAATTCGGATCAACAATCTTCGCTTACCGATCGATGAACCGATCGAACATTTACCGCTTCATTTGAGCCGAGTGCTGGAAGTTCCGCTCGATGAATTGCGGCAATGGCGTATTTTACGTAAAAGCCTGGATTTACGCGATAAACGGTCTTTACAATTCGTTTTTAATGCTCAAGTGCAATTGGGGGAGAACGAAGCCGCTGTTATAAAAAGGAGTCAGCGAGCTGGCAACACCCAAATTCAAAGTTATCAAGAAAATACATTTTCGATTGGGGAATTGGGGAAAGATCCCTTGCGCTATCGGCCAATTGTTATCGGTTCCGGCCCAGGTGGGCTGGTTACTGCTTATTTTCTAGCAGAACTTGGTTATCGGCCAATCGTTCTGGAAAGAGGAACCCAAGTTTCTCAACGAATTCGAGATGTGAAACGATTTGATGAAGGAGGGGAGTTCAGTCCCGAAAGTAATTATCTGTTTGGCGAAGGGGGAGCAGGAACTTTCAGTGACGGGAAACTAACTTGCCGAAATACAGGCTCTGATGTCGATCGCGTGCTTCAGCTTTTTGCAGAATGCAAGGGGAAACAATCGGTTATTTATGAACACCGCCCTCACTTAGGAAGCAATCGGCTGCCTGCCGTGGTAAAAGCCATTCGTCATCGGATAGAAGCATTTGGAGGCGAGGTCCGCTTTCAATGCCGTGTCGAAGATTTTATAATTCAGGATGGGGCCATTCGAGGAGTCGTTACCTCTTCAGGTATTATTCCGAGTGATGTAGTGGTTTTGGCCATCGGCCATTCCGCTCGCGATACGGTAGAGGTTCTGCTGAAACGTGGGGTAACCATCGTACAAAAACCTTTCCAGTTCGGGGTAAGAATCGAGCACCCTCAGGAATTAGTGAATCGAATCCAGTACGGGCGCGGTCTATATGAACAACAGCTCGGCAATGCCGATTACTCCTTGATCGCGCGTGGAAACTCCCCCGTTTTTACATTTTGTATGTGTGCCGGGGGGTATATTATTCCGAGTGTTTCCAGCGAAGGCTATTTCTGTACGAATGGCATGAGTCTATCTCGTCGCGATTCTGCATTTGCCAATAGTGGGCTGGTTGTTACTCTGCCAACCAAAGAGTTTGGTAGCGATCATCCCCTAGCAGGTTTTGAATTGCAGAAACGATTTGAACACGTTGCTTATCTCCTTGGTAAGGGGGAATACCGCTGCCCTGTTCAGCTCGCCAATGATTTTTTGGCAGATAGAAAATCTTCTAAAACAGTTTCCGTAAGCTATCCTCGGCAATCGATTGGTGCCGATTTGCGTGAAGTGATGCCAAGCTTTATTGAACAATCTTTGAAAGAAGGTTTACCCAAACTGGATCGATTTTGGCGCGGCGCATTTTTGAAAGAAGGGGTCATTGTTGGCCCAGAAACCCGTGGGAGCTGCCCCATTCGTATCCCCAGACATGAAGATAGTCGAGAATCCCTTAGCATTGCTGGTATTTACCCCGTTGGGGAAGGGGCTGGATATGCGGGTGGCATCATCAGCGCTGCGGTTGATGGCTTGCGTACCGCTAAACGGATCATTCAACGCTTTGCCCCACTTAATTAATAAAAATTTTGATTTCACCCGCTTCTGCATAGATACCGCTTCTCCATAGATAGTTGGTACCGAGTACGAGATACTCCCCTATTTGATACCAAAGATTCCAAGATTCGATAGGATTGATAATCGCTTTGGAAAGACCCAGCCAAAATGCCGAAGAAATAACCCAAACAATCCTAATATTTTCGGTTCTGGGTTTATCAATCGATAGAATCTTTTTAAAGTGCCTTGCCAGATAATAATTATTTGATAAACTTAGTTTATATTTGGGAGCTTTTGTTAAAGTATATCTCAACTTTTGAAGCTAAATTGAAATTAAAACCAATTTCAATTTAAGTCTGGGTTCAACTTGAGATAAATCGAAAATGAATAGAGATAGAATCGGAAAACTGATTCGGTTTGATGATTCAAGTTCATTAGACGATTTCAATCAATTCGATGGTCCAGAATCGATATATATTTTTACTTGAACTATTTCTTTCGGAATGATTGAATTCCAAGATAATTACATAATATTTATAATTACCTAACAATTAATGATAAGTTTAGGTCTTCGAACTATAGAAATATCCATACCGATCAATACGGATTGATAAAGTAATAGATTTTTTCTGTTCTATTGGTTGCAAAGTTAAAAATGAAAAGTTTTGAGAGTGCTAATTTTCTGCTTTTTTTCTACTTTACTTTTTAACAATGGTTTGCTATAGTGATTTAAAGAGATATGTTTTTGTCTAAAGAAAATAATGAATTAGTGAGATCCTTTATTTGAGGATCTGTTATTTGGTCTCCTCAAAAAATATCATAAGTAAATAATTTAAGCAGATAATTTAGAAAATCTATTTTGTGTATAATTATTCGTGCGTTTTTAATTGGATTTAATCAGACTTCAGTTTCGCCAAATAATTAACTAAATGTTTTAAATTGAAAAGAAGAAAATAATGCATCTATCCTGAATTTGTGAAAACTACGGAAAGTCACTCATTTATATCCTTACTAAGATCTCCGCACTAAATTTCTTTATGAGTGTTTATTCAAAGTAGTTAATTAGTTTCCACCTTACCACTTATATTATCCGCCCGATTCAGGGTATTTTTAATGGAGAAAGTTCGTAAAATATTTCATAGTTGAAAGTTGATATGAAAGTTGACAATAAAAGCTATTCATTTAATATGCAAATTTGCTTAATGATGAAAATGGGCTTATGCCGTTCATAATGATAATTATTAACAAACAATAGTTCATTTAGAATGGAACGATTATTTAGCCTAGCTCAATCCCTTATTACTAGAATTTGAGTGCTTGAATTTTAGGAAATAGAGTGAGAAAGAATCAACCAACCGATTTTTAGAATTGCAAGATCAATGTAAAATCTTTACCAAACCAAGAATAGAAATAGGGAAAATAAACTTAGAATTTGAGCTAAATCAGAATTAAAGATTAGGATCAGGAAGCCATTTTATGAATTCAGGTTTTAAGATAGAAAATACTCATGTTTTAGAAAGTGAAAATTTCAGTTATGGTTTTTCAGTACGGATTTTAACACGTTTTTTAGTAAACTAATTCAGGAATACTACTTTGCGTAAATGAACCTCTTATTGTTATTTTTTGATCAATCTTATAAATCGATATCATGTCTAAGAATCACAGTCATGGTAAACAATTTGAAGGGAAATAGTCAAACAGAATTGTAAAAAGTTCTGGTCAAAAATATCTGAAAGTTACTC
The DNA here is from genome assembly GCA_021809185.1 of Planctomycetota bacterium. Taxonomy (GTDB): domain Bacteria; phylum Planctomycetota; class Planctomycetia; order Gemmatales; family Gemmataceae; genus JAKBAI01. Next base: position 13,072 of record JAKBAI010000014.1, on the reverse strand, counting down.
GCTTGATGATACAGCGAATTTTGATTTTTAGTTCAAGTTATCTTGCAAGTAACGGATTAAGATACCTGTTATAGAGCTTGCGTCGATCTCTATATCTGTTGCTATTGGGAGTTTCAAGGGTTTGAAATGATTTAGATAGCAAGAAACTCCAAACCGTTGGGGTGCAACGGTTTGCAGACAATCGTTTTAACGAATCGAGTTTAATTTTAAATTTCATTTTTTAAGGGAAATGCTTATGACTGTCGCCAAAAGCGACGACAGCGCGTCGAAAACCACATCATCAAATTTGGAAGCAACGTCAACTGAATCTACAACAGCAACCGCAACGGCTCGCAAAAGAACGACTCGCAAAGCAAGCGGTAGTGCTGCAGAAAGTCCACCACCGACGGTTCGTTTGGATGGCTTATACCGTTTTACGACTCCGAAACTTTTTGCTTTGGCGGAAATGGAGGGGATCGCCGAACACTCGGGGATGAACCGCGCCCAACTCATTGTTGGAATTGTGCGAAAACAGATTGAACGAGGAGAAGTTGTTCGCGGAGCCGGCACTATCGAAGTATTACCCGATGGTTATGGGTTTCTGCGTTCTCAAGCCCATAATTACCTCGCTTCTCCAGAAGATATTTATGTCTCCCCTAGCCAAATTCGTCGGATGGGTTTGAAAACCGGTCTGCTTGTTGAAGGGCCTATTCGGTTACCTGTGGAAGGGCAAGACAACTTTGCTCTCATGCAGGTCGAACTCGTCAACGGAATTCCTTGCGAAGAAATTCAATCGATTACCAGTTTTGAAGATTTAACCCCCTTGCATCCCGATAAACGTTTTATCCTGGAAACCACCAGTGATGAAATTGCCGGACGTGTGGTCGATTTGATCACTCCGATTGGGAAAGGGCAACGCGGTTTGATTGTCTCCCCACCGCGCGCGGGTAAAACGGTTCTCTTGCAAAAAATGGCTCTCGCTATTCAACGTAACCATCCCGAATGTTACATCTTCATCCTTCTTATCGACGAGCGCCCTGAAGAAGTTACTGACATGCAACGAGTGGTTGTTGGGAAAAATGTTGAAATTGTTGCTAGCACCTTCGATGAACCCCCCGAAGAACATATCCACGTAAGCGAAATTGTTCTAGAAAAAGCCAAACGTATGGTAGAACGAAAGTTCGATGTGGTCATTCTAATGGATTCGATTACACGTATGGCCCGTGCTTATAATACCGAATCTCCTGGCAGTGGTAAACTCCTCACTGGGGGGTTGGATTCCAACGCCTTGCAAAAACCAAAACGGTTCTTTGGTGCCGCTCGAAATATTGAAGAAGGGGGTTCGTTAACTATTATCGCTACCGCTTTGATCGATACCGGCTCCAAACTAGATGATGTTATCTTTGAGGAATTCAAGGGTACTGGGAATATGGAGCTGCATCTAGATCGTCGCTTGGTTGATAAACGGGTCTGGCCTGCGATTGATGTCAATAGCTCGGGTACTCGTAAAGAAGAATTGCTTCTCCATCCTGACGAACATGAGCGACAGCGACTTCTGCGAAGAGTTCTTTCCGATATGCACCCGGTTGAAGCGATGGAAATGCTTACTTCACGTCTTCGCCGTGCTCGTAGTAACACCGAATTTTTACTCAATTTCAACCTGTCGTAATTCCCTCTTTTCGCCCACAGTTTTCGCCCACAGCTTTTAACTAACTGTTTTTCGCTTGGAAAGATGCAGATTCTGGTGCATACGATGAGCGAATCACTTAAACTCCAAGTCTATCACCGAGCACTTAGTGGGCGTTCACCCAAATCGCTTTGGGCGTGATCGGAGTGCCATTCAAAAACAAGTTGATAAGGTCTAGTACCTTTTGAATTATTGCTCTGAATTATTTTCTTCTATCGACCCTGAGAAATTCTTCTGATTTAGGATTTTGATCGACTCCTGTTTTTGATCCGCTCGACTATTACGTTCCCAAAAATATCCATCGTGATAACCTTGGATCGAGTTATCTGATTCAGCTCGATTTAGTCGTTTAATAGCGATTTGGCAATAATCCGATTCTTGTTCGATTCCCGAGAACTTTCTGTTCAGCTTTTTAGCGACCACACAAGTTGTTCCTGAACCCAAAAAAGGATCAAAGACAAAATCGTGAACTTTTGAACTCGCGAGAATTAGCTTGGCAATCAGCTTTTCTGGTTTCTGTGTTGGATGATCTGTATTTTCAGGCATCGACCAAAAAGGGATAGAAATATCTGTCCAGAGATTAGAAGGATGGGTTAGGCGATAGTTCCCATCTTCGGTTTCCTCCCAATCTTTAGGCTCACCGGAGGAATGACGATAAGGGGCAATCACTTTTCGTTTCAACTTGACGGCTTCGACATTAAATAAATAGTCCTTGGATACCGTGCAGAACCAGATATCTTCGGAACAATTCTTCCAATTAGCTGTTGCTCCGCGCCCCTTCTCCCGCTCCCAGGTAATGCGATTTCGCACAATGAAATGCTTCTCTAGAACGGTTTGGACCGATTTCGAAGATTGCCAATCACAGCATACATAAAGAGATGCCGTTTGTTTTAGACAGCGTTTCAACTTTATGATCCACGAGTCAAGCCAATCTTCGTAAGATTCGAAAGAGGTTTTAGAAAATGTTCTGTTTCCATATCTTTTGTTCAGATTATAAGGCGGATCGATGATCAAGAGATCGACAAACGCTTCTGGTAAAAGGTCAGCGCATGAAAATAGGTCTTGAAAAATGAGCTTATCCTCGATGTCCTTTACAGAGCAAGGGGACTTCAGAGTGATTGTTTGAGATAAGAGATCGTGTTTCTCATGTTCATGGACGATCAATGTTTGATTGCGTGGCGCTCTTTTTTTCATTTTTTATTGAATCTTTGAGTTTGCTGGCTTTAATATAGCGAAGCTCCCCATTCTAAATGGTGGGGAAAGAAGTAGAAACAAGCACTTTCAACTACAAAAAGTTAAAATATTGACAACATAACAACTGGTCGATCTACCTTTAAGTGTTTGCCGTAATCCTTATCTGGTAACACTTCGATTTTCGCGGTTAGATTTCCGTACTCGAAGTCTTCCTCTCTCGTGAAATTATCTTAATAATATCTATCTATTTCGATTTATAATCCCAATTTTATTTCTTCCTCTGTCAACAAATCGAGCAGAAACCTCTGCATTAAAATTCATCTTTAAATTAATTATAATCCCTTTCGCTATTCGATATCAAAAAATCGACTCGATCGAGGAAAATCTTGAAAAGTCCTCGTTCGGAGGATAATTCACCACGAATATTTGAATTTCCCTCTTTCCTTGATTGGTTATTCTTCTATAAAAATGGAACTCTCCAAATAACTAGAAAAGACCGGATTGATGCGAGCAGTTATTCAACGGGTGAAACGAGCCAGGGTAGCGGTTGTTTCCAACTTAGCTGATTCTGAAAAACAGGACTTCACCCAAGCAATTTCTATTGCTCAAGGAATTATTTTACCAGATACTTCAAGTGATCATATAAGTGATCATATAAATAATGATAGTGGTAGCTCTGTGGCAACTACTGCTTCTAATCCTTATTTAGCGAAATCGGTGGTAGAGCATCCTCCAGAAATCGAGCATTCATCTGGTCCGCTAGAGTCAAATGATCAAGCTAATATAGAATCGACCCAACAAGTTTCCAAAATTGAAGATAGTGGATCAGAAAATATTAATGAATTTAGTGTTAACTTTCATCAAAAGAATGACCAAAAAAGGGAACAGATCAACAGCGAATTATCCTCAGAGAATCGATTAAAAAATCGAGAAATCCCTCAACAATTGAGAATCGTTGGTGAAATACAAAAGGGATTGGTCATCTTATTGGGGATACATTCAAGCGATAATGAAAGTGTTGTTCATTGGCTTGCGGAGAAAATCGTTAGTTTAAGAATTTTTCCGAATTCCGAAGGGAAAATGAATCTTGGGCTGGAAGAAATTCAGGGAGAGGTACTGGTTGTCAGCCAATTTACACTATATGGAGATTGCCAAAAGGGGAGGCGACCTAGTTTTGTTACAGCAGCACAACCAGAAATAGCGAAACCGCTTTATCGCACCTTTATTGAAGTTATTCGAAGCAGAGGGGTCTACGTTGCTGAGGGGGAATTTGGAGCAGATATGCAGGTGGAATTGGTTAACGATGGCCCCGTAACCCTCATTTTAGAAAAAAATGCTTAACGAGTATAAATCTTGGAAAAATTGAATATTTATAATAAGTCATAAGAATAGGATAAAAGACGAAAAGAAAATAATCATGATTGCGAATAGAAATTAGGAATATATAACAGCCAAAGTGATCTAATAATCATATCGATTTTAAATCGGTAAGTTGAGACCAGTGAAATAAGCTCAACAAAAAAAGTTAAAGAAAGTTAAATAAACCAAATAAAGAATACCAAAGTGGGTTTCCAAAAGTGATGAGAAATAAGCGTCCCATTCGAATGGGATTTCTTAGAAAATAAATAGGAATCCATCTGGTTAAAGCAGTCAACAATTGCATAGGGAATCAAATGAAATCGATCAAGATACTTTTCATCATGCTGTATTCAGCGATAGGAATAGTTGGGATAATTGGATGTCAATCCGGGAAAGAGGGGGATTCAAATAAAAAGATTGTAATCGTTTCAAGCCTGCCAAGAACAGGGAGTGCGCAGGGGCAAACCGATTCGATCGTGAACGGAATTCGCATGGCTTTAGAAGAGTGTGATTATACGATAGGGGATTTCAAATTAGAATATCTGGATCTGGATGATGCAACGGCAGTGGCAGGGGAATGGACGCCAGAAATGGAAACGGGAAATGCTCAGAAAGCATCGAATGATCCAAACGTAATGGTATACATAGGGCCATATAATTCAGGAGCGGCGAAAATATCGATGCCGATATTGAATCGGTCAGGGGTGTTGATGATTTCGCCGGCTTGCACTCTACCCGATCTTACAAAACCGGGATTTACACCAAAAGCACCAGGTATCTATCGACCGACCGGGAAAATCAATTTTACCCGAGTGGTACCCGCCGATGATTTGCAAGGACCATTTGCGGCGAAATTTGCTTCGGAAAAATTAAATTGTAAAACAGTTTTCATTCTGGATGATACCCAAGCATATGGCAAAGGGGTTGCCGACATGTTTGAAAAAGCATGTAAAGAAAAATATCATATCGAAGTATTGGGACATGAAAGCATCAATTCGGCCCAGCAAGAATTCAATGCGTTGATGTTGCGAATCAAGAGTTTAAACAATGGCCAAGGCCCCGATGCGATCTATTTTGGTGGAACGTCGCAAACCAAAGGGGGTCAAGTTGCCAAAGATATTGTAAAAGCAGGGATGAAATGCCCAATGATAGCTCCAGATGGGTGCTATGAAACAGCATTCATTTCCGCAGCAGGGGAAGAAAATGTCAACGGGCGATGCTATGTAACTTTCGGCGGAAAAGACCCATCCAAGCTGACAGGAAGCGGAGAAGTATTCGTCAAAAAATATCAGGAGAAATTTGGAAAAATGCCCGAAGCGTATTCGTTATATGGCTATGAAGCAGCTAAGATAGCGATAGAAGCAATAACCATTGCCAAGACCAAAGATCGCAAGAAAATTTGCGAAGCTGCCCTCAACATTCGCAATTTTGATAAGGGGGCGATTGGAAAATGGAGTTTTGATGTCAATGGGGATACCGATAATGAAATTTTCACTGTCAGTAAGGTGGAAAATGGCAAGTTTATCCCCTGCGAATGACCAGATAGTCAGCTAGGATAAAAAGCAATGTCAAGGCTAATAACATCCGTATACTGATATTCTGATAAGCAGATCTAAAAAGCGATTCGGGATATTTTTCTTTGGATCAAAACGAGAATTGGAAAAAGGGCTAGAGGAATCATAATCAATTATGGGACAATTCATGCCGTTATTGGCTAGTGCCGAACTGGATCAGCTGATTCAGTATATCATCATCGGTTTATCTAACGGCTCTCTATATGCTCTCATTGCTTTGGGTTACACCATGGTGTATGGGATTATCGAGTTGATTAATTTCGCTCATGGCGATCTCTTTATGCTGGGATCGTTTTTGGCGTTAACGATGCTGAGTTGGTTTGGTTTGGATAAAGGGGGTAGTTCCGCAAGCACTTTTTATATAAGCTTTAGCATTGCCATTCTATTACTCGCTGTGCCAATATTTTGTGCATTTGTTAACGCGGGAGTAGATTATCTGATTTACAAACCGCTCCGGCAAGCCCCCAAATTGGCACCACTGGTTTCTGCCATTGGTGTTTCATTTATATTTATGAATATCGGCCTATTCTGGTACGGTCCGGTCGATGTTGCCTTTCCGAGTTTGGTGACTCGTGAAAAAGTCTTTCCAAGCAGCTCGATTCAGTTTTCGTATCAGGCTCTCATGGTGATTGCGGTAACCGTTCCGATTATGATAGCACTTACCGTTTTTGTCAAATATACCAATATAGGTAAAGCGATGCGCGCAACCGCGCAGAATCCGACCGCAGCAGCATTGATGGGGATAGATGTCAACCGCGTGATCAGCATTACCTTTTTGCTAGGTGGAGCCTTGGCCGGAGTTGCGAGTGTTATTTATGGATTGTTTAATAATACCGTTAGTTATCAGATGGGGTTCCAGAACGGGCTATATGCCTTCACCGCAGCGGTGGTGGGTGGCATAGGAAATATTCCTGGAGCGGTTTTGGGAGGATTGTTGATCGGCCTCGTCCGTTCCTTGGGGAGTGGTTATATCGATGAGAAGTGGACAGAAGCCATGATCTTTCTGATCCTGATTCTCATTCTGATTTTTCGACCCACTGGCTTACTGGGGGCCCGTGTGCGGGAAAAAGTTTAATGAAATCGATCTTGAAACAAATTTTGCAATTCTGGGCGGTATATTATCTGATCCTACTCGGTGCCGTTCCCTATTTTTTTCCTGCGGATAGTCGATTAGAAATAGCGACCAAATTCAATTCGCTGATGATCTATTCGCTTCTGGCTCTCGCTCTCCATGTGATCGTTGGGTATACAGGTATTTTGCATCTGGGGATCGCTGGTTATTTTGGCATTGGTGCCTATATGACTGGGATTTTATGTACCCCCATTTTTCCATTCGAATTCTGTTTTCTATATTTGATCGTCATTGCTATTGTAACGGCAGCAATCGCCGCTGTCGTATTCACTGCCCCGATGCTGCGCTTACGCGGAGACTATCTCGCGCTGGTTACACTCGGCTTTGGCCAGATTATCATCTTCGTTATTCAAAATATGGAAAGTATTACCGCAGGGACGCAAAGTCTTTCTCCGGTCGATCCTGCACTGGTACCTAAATGGTCTTATCCCTTATTCAAATCTCTTGGGTTCAGTGAAACCTGGTTGAATTACGATTGGAAAATATTCCCCAACTTCTATCTGCTTACGCTATTGATGTTGATGTTGGTCTATTGGCTATTGCATAATTTAGAACAATCGGCTCTGGGGCGAGCGCTGGTTGCTCTGCGTGAAGACGAATTGGCCGCATCGTGTATGGGACTAAGCCCAGTCAAATTAAAATTGATCGCTCTAGCTCTAGCAGGGGCTATTTCCGGGCTAGCAGGATGCCTGTATGTAACCAGTATTTCGAGCACTGCTGGCCCGAAAGACTACGGTTTCAATCGCTCCATTTTGATGCTCTGCTGTCTCATTTTGGGCGGACTTGGTAACCGCCGAGGATTGCTGGTAGGAGCTTTCATTCTCGTCGGATATGATACGATCCTTGCCGATATTTTGAATACGCAAATCCAGCAGACAACCTGGTCCACCAAAGTCAAAAATCTGCTGCAACCTTCGAATTGGAAATTTGCGCTTTTCGGCGGTGTCCTCATCTTGATTATGCGCTATCGTCCCGAAGGCCTTTTCCCAGCCCAGCGCAAATCCAGGGCAGTTAAAACCCCACTCGAATCGGCCAGCCAATCGACTGTTTCTCCGCAAGGATCTGTTTCGATCGCCCCCTCGAATTCCCCTCTTGATTCTAACTCGGCCAAACAGGAAAACTAGAATTGAAACTTTTCTCTTCACTATCTTTGACAGCGAATACGCAATGAATCCTATTTCTTTATATTATAATCAAGATCCCCTGGTCCCCGTGAGATAGAAAATAATGAATCCGGCCATTTTACAGATCAAGCAATTAACCATGAGATTTGGTGGACTGGTTGCTGTAAACGATGTTTCCTTCCAGGTTGCCGAAGGGGAAATCTATGCAGTTATTGGCCCGAACGGTGCCGGTAAAACAACGATTTTCAATGCCATTTCCGCTGTCTATCAACCTAGCCAAGGGGAGATTCTTTTTCAAGGGAAAACGCAATACTCCCCATTCCGATTTCGACAGTTTCTCTTTTGGCTATTGATCGGTCTGTTTACCGGTCTATTTGCCATGCTGATTGGCGTCAATGTCAATCAACTCTGGCAAAAATCGATCCGCGACAATAATATTACCGATACATTCAGTTATGCCGCGGCTTGGCAAAGTGCCAAAGAATATATCGAAGCACGCCTATCAACGGCTCAAATCGCTCTAGTTTCTGGTTTTGTCATTGGTGTGGCCGCAAGCTTCTCGGTTTGGAATCGATCCCGTCGAACCACCGATTCGATTGGCCGAATGGGCATTGCCAGAACCTTCCAGAATATCCGCTTATTTCAAAATATGACCGTTCTCGAAAATATTCTCATCGGTCTCAATCATGAATGTAAATGTTCTTTTTGGTCGAGTATCTTTCGTTTGCCTTCTTCGAATCGCCTCGAAGAAGAGGCTCATCAACGTGCCCTGAAATTGCTTCACTATGTTGGTCTTGCCGATAAAGAAAATTTACTAGCTCGAAATCTCCCCTATGGAGATCAACGCCGTTTGGAAATTGCCCGTGCTCTGGCCTGCAAACCGGCTCTCTTACTTCTAGACGAACCTGCTGCGGGGATGAACCCCACCGAAAAAAATGAACTGATGCGATTTATTCGACAGGTTCGAGACGAGCTGAAAATAACGATTTTACTAATAGAACACGACATGAAATTGGTTATGGGGATTTCAGATCGGATTGTGGTGCTCGATTATGGAAAAAAAATTGCTGAAGGAACACCGAAAGAGATACGGGTACATCCCGAAGTCATTAAAGCCTATCTAGGAGAATAGAGAGGGCCTGAACGATTGCTGTTTTGGCCAAAATCACAAAAATTGCTTATTAATTAGGTGCCGATCCTGTTTTGCTGCTCTGCCCGAATAAAATCGGTTCGCGAAATAATAGGGATAGTAAAATCCAAGTGATTGGCAGATAAGAGAATATTCATGAGTTTATTATCGATCCAGGATTTAAAGGCTGGGTACGGGCTAATTGAAGTTTTGCATGGAATTAGCTTGGAGGTACACGAAGGGGAGATAGTTGCTGTTATTGGCGCGAATGGGGCCGGGAAAACGACCATGCTGATGACGGTATCCGGGTGCGTTCCGGTTCGCAGCGGCTCGATCCATTTTAATGGTGCTTCGATTACCAAACAAGCAACCTGCAAGCTGGTGCAAATGGGAATTGCCCATGCGCCCGAAGGAAGAAAAATTTTTCCGCGCTTGACCGTCCTCGAAAATCTGCAAATGGGAGCCTTCACCCGCAAAGATAATCAAATAACTAGCGACCTCCAGAAAATGTATCAGTATTTCCCGATTCTCGAAGAGAGGAAACATCAGCTCGGCGGGACTTTATCGGGTGGGCAACAGCAAATGCTAGCGATCGCGCGTGCTCTGATGAGCCGGCCTAAACTTCTCATTCTGGATGAACCTTCTCTCGGTTTGGCTCCTATGATCGTCAAGCAAATTCTTGAAGTCATTCGGGAACTAAACAAAACAGGAATGAATGGAGAAGTAGGCAAAGGCATGTCGGTCTTACTAGTGGAACAAAATGCCCACCATGCCTTGGAAATTTCACATCGCGGTTATGTAATGGAATCGGGACGAATAACTCTGAGCGGCCCTTCTCAGGATCTTCTGAAAGATAAACGGGTTCAAGAAGCCTATCTTGGTTTTGAATAATCGACTTTATAAATCCCTATCTTAGAAGACTATTTCGATTTCATTATCCCTAATATATTTCTCTAGTATAATCGTTCTAATTCATATGGTCTTGCCGTTTTATACTCTCATTCATCAATGCCGATATTGGAGCCAACAATGAAAATCCTTTCCGCTTCTTTGGACTTTTTTGAAATCCCAGAGAATACCAACCACGCAAAACAGATCAATACCACTCTGGCAGTACCGCCAAGAACTTCCGCTGGTAACCTCGAAGATCGAACCGATTCTGCTCCAAGCCGAATCCCTATTTCCACACAACTACAGCCATCGAAATCCCCCGCGCAAGCCATTTGGTGCCGCGTGCAAATTCGCACCGATTCGCAATGGCTCGGAATCGGCTATGCCCGATTATCTTCCGCGCTGCAAAAAGAAACGATTCAGGCCATTGCCGAGAACGAATTTTTCCCCCTGTTAATCGATCAGCAGATTGGCTATCCGGAATTCCAGTTCCAGCAGTGCCAGCAAAAAATAGGAAAAGAAAACTGGAGTAGCATCTTTGCCAATACTTATGCGGCAATCGATCTGGCCCTGTGGGATCTGAAAGCAAAAGAAAGACAACTACCCCTTTACAAGCTTTTTGGACCAGAAAAAATGGCTTTGCCGGCTTTTGTCTCCGGCACCGCTTCAGCTTCCCAAGAAGTGGCATCGATCCTGCCCGAATTTCGATACTGGCAAAAACAAGGCGCTATTGGTCTGCTGATCGAAGTTGGCTCAAACAATCTCGAAGCCGAAGCAGAAAAATTGCAGGTATTACGCGATACCATTGGCGAAGAAACCTGGTTAGGGGTAAGTGCCAATAATAGTTTGGATTGGAATGGTGCTCTGGCCTTAGCCCCATTTTTGGACGAAGATCTCGGAGCCGATTGGTTTGAGGAACCGTTACGATTGGCTAATGCCCAAGAGGATCGACCACTCGGCTACCAAAAATTAGCAGAACGGGTAGCTATCCCGCTCGCTTCCGGGACTAATTGGACAAAACCGATCGATTTTCTTCTCGCTGCACAGCATGGTGCTATCCGTGTTTTACGACCGGACATCTTTCAACTGGGTGGTCTCACCCCCCTCTACCAGATGTTATCCCTCGTGGAACCGTTCCCAGTAACGGTTGTTCCCCGTTATCTTCCCGAAATCGCTGCGGCTCTAGCTTACCGTTTTCCCGCGATCTCGATGGTAGACTATTCAGTTAATGGTCTAACCTCTTTGGTTGATGAACATTTTTCTAGTTCTTTACCGCTGACTTGGCGAGCAAATAAAATTCATCTCGGCGATTCGCTTGGCATCGGCTGGGATAGCTTGTCGCTTTCTTTGCATCGATCCAGTACCGTTGATTCATAAAATTGGATAAACCTCTATTCGAGTACTTGGCTATTCTCTAATCATTATGGATATTTCATAAAGCTTTGCCATTGATAAATGAACCCTTTCACAGGGGATCATTCCGATGAGTAGGTCTCGACTTAGAAACTGTCCCATAAAATCAAAAAGAGTTGACATCTTAGTTTCATTCAAGGGAAAAGTCAAACTCCTTGAAAAATGAATTTCCTCCTTTAGCCAAAGCAAGAGGTGATCATAAATGGGAAATGTTAGGGACAGGCATTCTTGCCTGTCCTTCTATGTCTAGGAACATCGAGAAAGTCTTTGTAGAGACTTATTTATCTCGATTACAAGCTTGAATTAGTACATTTAAGCAGTTCAATAGTAGATACTTCTCTTTGATGCTTATCGCAGATCATCCAGAGTTTGAAGAGTTTCCCTAATTTGATTTTGCACGCAGAAAATCTTCCCAGGTTGAAGTCTCAAATAGTTGATCATACCAATCTTCAAGCGTTTTCAATCTCCCTTCTGCCAATATTGTTTCCTCAATTACTTTTTGATCAATGTGAGGAAACTTTTTCTGACACCCTTTTATCAAAAGCTTCTGCGAGTTTCTGATTTCTCCTTGCTTTAGTCCTTGATCCATTCCTTGCTTTAGTCCTTGATCCATTCCTTGCTTTAGTCCTTGATTTATTCCCTGGCGATTCGCTTCCGCGAGCTGATACCTAAATAATTCTCCTGTTGGAGAAACAACAGAACCACTTTCATTTGGGGAATAGCTAAAGTTTTGGTCGTATACCTGTTTGGCTGTTTCCATTAATTCTCCTCCTATATCTCCATAATTTTGAACCATTTGTAACATCAAAAACCGTAGTGAACCATCCATCGCTGTCCGCTCTTGATTAGAAATTATCCCATAAAAGCAAAGAGCCGTGACTTCGAAGTCGCATTCAAGGAAACGATCAGAATCCTTAAAAATAGATTTCTTCCTTTTGTCAAAGCAAGAAGTTAGTGTAAATGTTAGGGACAGGCAAGAATGCCAGTCCTACTATGTCAAGGAAGATAGAGAAAGTCTATAGGGAGACTTATTCATTTCGATTACGAGCTTGACTGAGTACATTTTAGCAATTCAATAGCTGATACCTCGATTTCATACTTATCGTAGATCATCAATAATTTGACGAGATTCCCTAATTTGATTTTGCTCGCAGAAAATCTTCCCAAGTTGAAATTTCATCCAGTTCGTTTGTCAAATATTCCAAAATGTCCAAAGATTTAATACTCAAAACCAGTTGAGTTATTTCGTCTTTGGGAATCTCTTTAAATTTTCTTTGGCACCGTAGGCTTAGAGAATTCTGGAATTTCTCCAGTCCTTGTTTGATTCCTTGATCCATCCCTTGCTTTAGCCCTTGGTCCAGTCCTTGCTTTAGTCCTTGGTCCATCCCTTGCTTTAGTCCTTGATTTACTCCCTGACGAGTCGCTTCCGCGAGCTGATACCTAAATAATTCTCCCGTTGGAGAAACAACAGAACCACTTTCATTTGGGGAATAGCTAAAGTTTTGGTCGTATACCTGTTTGGCTGTTTCCATTAATTCTTCTCCTATATCTCCATAATTTTGAACCATTTGTAACATCAAAAACCGTAGT
>JAKBAI010000187.1 GCA_021809185.1 Planctomycetota bacterium | reverse complement strand
AACCATGATCTTTTTTATCGAGTAAGATATTAGCCGGTTTAATGTCGCGGTGGATCACTTTTTTGGAATGGGCATAGGCCAGTCCTTCAGCAATCTCCCGAACGATATAAGCAACGGTTGCCAAGGGGAGCAATTGGCAACGACTCTCGGAGTCGGAGTCAATTTGAAGGAATTTTTTAAGAGTCCCTCCCTGAAAATAGCCCATCACAATATAAGCTTGTCCCTGTTCGATACCGCTTTCATATACAGGGACAAGATTAGGATGACGTAAATCGGCAGCAACCTGAGCTTCGCGTTGAAATCGGCGTGCTTCGAGAGAATCTTCGCTAGAGAATTTTTGCAGAAGCTTGATAGCGACATCGCGTTTCAGGCGAGGATCGAAAGCTTTATAGACGGCACCGAAGGCCCCGCGTCCGATCTCCTCTTTGAGAATAAATCGACTAATTTGACCAAGCGAATCCGTAAGGTCGTGGTCGTACTGATTTTTAGCCGGACTAAGAGCAGTCCGTTGGGGGTCATCGTCATTCGCATCGGTTAGGGACGGAGGAGAGACTCTTGAAACGGTCGGTGCATGATTCGCATCGGTAAGGGATGGAGGCAAGGCTCTTGAAACGGTCGGTGCATGATTCGCATCGTTTCGAGGTGGTGTCAACGAACCAACTGTATGAGAAAGGGAATCAATCTGGTCCGCATGGCCTGGAGTCAACGAACCAACTGTATGAGAAAGGGAATCAATCTGGTCCGCATGGTTAGCATCATTAGAAATAAAGAAAGTAGCCTGATCTGGACCCAAGTCTTCTAAGTCGCGTTGAGTAAGAGTCGCCTTTATCGATTTGTGGCACTTAGGACAACTTCCAAGCGATTTGATATCGAGTACCGCCCGGCAATCTGCATGATAGCATCGGCACAGCCGACCACAAGCCGAACAGAACTGTTCTGTGGAAAGGACAGCTAACTTATTACAATCTGGATAGATACAACGAATGAGCGGATCCATGTATAATTCCTAGTCGAGTCATCGTAACGTTCAGTTTAATTATTGATGATAATCATATTCAGTATAGCAAATTCCATCGAAATTGAAAGAGGTCGACAGAAGCTATAGTAGACCTCGAAATCTGGACCACCAGCTAAGCTAGTCTAGTAGCACAAAAAAAGGAATCATCGCAACCAAACGAAAACAGTATCCAACAGCGCTCAAAGCGCAGTAGGCACTTGCCGGGTTCAGTGCACTCAAAGGCGATAAGACCATCAACAAACAGGCTAGCCAACTAGTTGTCTCCCCAACTCTGATCCGGGATCGTAACTTTTTTTCACGATGTCGAGCAGGACTTCGACAACGGCGTCAAAACCGATACCCAACGTCTACATGGAAACCCAAAAGACCGTCTCGAAGTATTCAAGAACAACCAATCGGTGGTCGGCTTGATGGAGGAAAAGATCGAAAGAAAGAGCGAAGGAATGTTTGCTCAAAAATAGATCGGGATCGGCTTGACCGAAGTAGTCCAGGGGAGCGGTATCGGTCTCAGAGATTGCAGGATAGTTATTGAGTGGTATATTCTCCAACAGATAGGTAGATAGGGTGTCATGCGCGCAAACTTGCGGCTCGTGCTTTGAGATCGGCGGTTTCTTGGTTGAGTTTGCATGCGTCAAAATCGTCCATGCTGCCCTCTACTTCCTCGTTCTTATCTCCTGGCATACTATAGCTTTACGGCTTGAGTGTCCGTAGGAGTTAAGTGATCTCAACTGTGGTGAACCAGTAAAGAATCATGATCTGAATGAAATCTCTCTTGAAATATATTTAGAACCGTTTTTTCATTCTTTTCATTTGCAGGTAAAGCGATATTTTCATTTCTTATGAGATTCAATTTATTGAAAGAACTCAAAATTTTTTCCACTTTTCAAAAATTTTCTATGAGAATGAAATTTCGAAGACATTCATCAATATCCGTTAAATTAGGGCATTTAGAAAATTTAGAAAAAATAAACTTTGCAAATTGCGAATAAAAATTGATAAAAAATGGTGAAAAATGCACCAATATGACAGATGTGCAGACAATGCGCAATTTGGTGGAAACAGGAAAATAAGCGGAAACACAGAATCTACTGATGTTAAGATGGGGTTCAATCCGATGGAATATCACAGATAGAAGTTTAATTTATTATCAGGAAGAAAAAATACGGTTCAGGGAGAATCGATAATGAAGCGATTATCGCGATGGACAACGGCAATCATGCTGGGATTGGCTAGCCAGCAAGGGATTCAGCCTAGTATCTATGGCCAGACGGCAAATAACCCGGCCAAAAACGAATTGCAGCAGCCCAAGAAAAAAGCCTTTGGAAAATCGGAAACATCACCAGATTTACCAGCCCCTCTTGCTTCGGTTATCCTTCAAGAAGGGGAACAACCGATCGATATCAATAACTCATTTCGATTAGCAGGGGTCCAGAACCCAGAAATAGCCATTGCTTTACAAAGGGTAACGGAAGCGCAAGCGGTCCGATTATTGGCAGTAGCTCAGCTATTGCCGAGCATCAATGCCGGTTTCAACTACGATGATCATACCGGTAATTTGCAACAATCAGCAGGTAAGGTAATTAGTGTTCACCGGCAAGCATTTTATACCGGTCTGGGTGCCAATGCCATTGCGGCAGGTACGGTCAATATCCCAGGTTTATATTACAATTTGAACGTTGGGGATGCCTGGTTCAGCGCTTTGCGCTCACAGCAGTTCGTTGCCCAAAGACAGGCCGAATCCCGCGCGGTATCGAACGATATTCTCTTACGTGTGGCTTTGGCCTATTCGGAATTATTGAGGGCCGAAGGGTTATACGCAATTGCGAAAAAGAACCGGCAAGACAACTTCGATACGGTACGTTTGACTACAGCACAATTTCAGGCTGGGAATGCCAAAAAATCGGATGACGATCGAGCCAGGACAGAATTGCGTAATCGAGACATTGAATTGACGAATGCCGAGCAACAAATAGAAATCGCCTCTGCCAAATTAGCGCAGTTATTGAATCTGGATCCTACCACTCGTCTGAAACCGGTGGATGGATACACGATGCCGACCATGATGATTCCCGACCAGATCAGCTTACGAGAGTTGTTAATTATCGGGCTAGCGAATCGACCAGAACTCGCCGCTAAACGAGCAGAAATCCTCCAAGCCGTCTATTCTCTTTCGGAGGCTCGATTATTGCCATTTTCTCCCAATGTCATTCTTGGTTTGAGTGCTGGGGGTTTTGGTGGAGGCAGCAATCTAGTGGGATCGACCTTCGGCTCCTTTTCTGGACGAACAGATTTTGATACCATCTTTTACTGGACGGTAAGCAACATGGGGGTTGGAAACTTAGCACAAGTCCGGATTGCACGCAGCAAACTGCGGCAAACAGAATTAAGCAATGTCGAAGTCTTGAATCGCGTGCGTTCCGAAATAGCGATCGCCTCCGCCAAAACTCATGCTACCTTCCAAAAAATCGGCACGGCGGAAGAGGCATTGAATGCTGCGATGCGCGCTTATAAAGAGGATACCGACAAAGTAACAAACGGTGTTGGTTTGCCGATCGAATTAATCGATAGCTTGCGGTTGCAAATCGCCGCACGGAACGATTTCCTCAATTATATTATCGATTATAATCGCTCTCAATTTGAATTGTATGTGGCTCTGGGACAACCCCCAGCCAATACACTGGCTCGACCAATCCCCGATAAATTGGTCCCCACTCCTCCCAAAACAGATGTTAACATTCCAGCAACTGGACCTTTAAACAACCCCATGATGAACCCTCCATTGAATCCAGGGATGAATCCTTCAACGACTGCCCCCTCTGGCCCATACCGGATTTCTCGGCGTTAATGATTTGCTTTTTAATTCATAAATTCAAGTTTTCTGTTAGGAGAATTATTCTATGTTACCAATTGAAAAGCAACCGCGAGACTCATCGAGGGATCAAGCGCTTGCCGGAATTCGCCACCGATCGTTGCGAAAACGGGTATGGTTGAAAGGGATTTTCTGCGCGGCAATCGGCACTGTTTCAACCATCGGTTGCCAGGCTCTTGGGTTGAAAGACTATCAAGCGAATTCACCCAATTCGCTTTCCGCATACTCGCCAGAACAACAACGGTTGGATACGGTAGCCAAGTCGAAATCGGTTTCTCTTTTTGGGGCTGGCGACCCTGTCAATCCCGTTGTTTATCCAACACAGACTGTCTATAATTCACCCCGTACTCGTGTACCTATCGATCCGAA
This sequence comes from Planctomycetota bacterium, assembly GCA_021809185.1. Classification (GTDB taxonomy): domain Bacteria; phylum Planctomycetota; class Planctomycetia; order Gemmatales; family Gemmataceae; genus JAKBAI01. The sequence goes on along the minus strand of JAKBAI010000187.1, from coordinate 6,460 downwards.
AAACACGGAGAATGAGGTAGTAAGTAGGAAGAAATCAAAACCTTTGGACAGTGATTCCAATAATGAAAATGCGTTGGCGGGTGTCACGGAATCGCCAACTATTACTTCTAAAAATGGGGTGCAAACCGCTAGTTATACCGGTACTTCGAATAAATCCGATACATCATCAGGATTTGCCGCTACCAATAACAGCGATAGTGCTTCGTCTCCTTCCGTTTCTGGTTCTAGCTCGACAACCCAGAATATACCGACTACCAACTCTCCGGAGCTGGATCCGAATACTCCTAAGATTCAGCAAATTGGACAAAAGATACCGATCTCTCCGGGTAAAATTCCAGTCGAAGTGATGCAGGATTCTCCCAAGGAAAATAGTTCTAATGGGTCAGAGGTTCCTCAATTGAGTTTGCCGAGCGGCAGTAGTGCATCGAGCCAATCGGCGAAAGGAATGGAGAACAGTACTCCTAATATATCAGGTACTGTTGGAAAACCGGTTTCAACGATGAAACCGGCCCAGAATCCTAATTTAGCGATTTCTAGTGAGCCGGCTCAGAATTTATCTAAATCCACTGTTCCAACCACGCAGGAAAAGAGCAATCCGCAAGAGAAGTCGCAGCCAAAGAAAGGGGTTAAAGATAAAGATGCATTGCCCAACATTGAACCACCCACCCCTTTGACAGCTCTGAAAGATCGAGAACATACCACTCTAGACGATATTCCTTCCCGGCAAGAAGCGATCATCACACTGGACTATGCTCTACAGGCAGCAGGCTTTGAAAACCCGACGATTTTGCTTGCTCGCGAAGTGATTAATCAGGCATTGGCGGAACAACTGCAAGCACGTGCCATGATGTTACCCAACTTAAACATTGGGGGGAACTTGCATACTCACACGGGGAATTTGCAACAATCTACCGGTAAAATTATCAATGTCGATCGGAATAGCTTTTACTTCGGTATGGGATCACGAACGATTGTCGCCGAAAGCGTGGCTTTTCCTGGGGTTCAGATCTTTAACCATCTGGGTGATGCCTTTTTTATGCCGCAAATCGCCTCACGGCAAGTTCTGGTAACTCAACAGAGTTCATTTGCCGTGCGGAATTCGGTTTTGCTCGATGTCGTCAATGCCTACTTTCAGTTGATTGGGGCCGAAACTAAATTAGAATCGCTTCGTATCAGCGAAAAGGAACTGAACGATGTTGTACGTTTAATTCAAGAACGTGCTAAATTCGGGCAAGATCGCGATGGGAATCTCCGCCGAGCGATTGCGCGAGCCAAATTGCTTCATATCAAGTTCTTGAATGCAGAACAGGATGTTGAAACCGCTTCAAGCGAATTAGCTGCTTTGCTGAACGTCGATCCTTCGACCCGCTTCCGCACCGAGGTCAAAAATTTACGCGAATTGCGGATTATCGATGAAAATAGTCCTCTGCGGGAACTTATTAGCCAAGCACTACAAAGCCGACCTGAATTGCGCTCCCAAGAAGCTGCTATTCAAGAAGCACAGCTCCGTGTTCGCCAAGAGAGAACTAGACCTCTTTTCCCAACTCTCAGTGTTGGTTTAAGTGCTGGTGGCTTCTCAGCAGGTAGCAATTTATTCCCGCCTTCCTATGGTTCCGTGAGTAGTCGAGTGGATGTCGACGTTTATGCTTTCTGGACTCTGAAGAACTTCGGCCTTGGCAATATTGCTTTAACCCGTGAGGCAAGAGCGAATTTTGGAACTGCCCAAGCCGTTCTAAGTGTTCTGATCAACCAAGTTCGTTCCGAAGTTGCAAGTGCTTATGCCGATTTAAGAACTGCCAAGCTGCAACGCGATATCACCGCTCGCAAAGTTCTGGTTGCTCAAAATGGGTTAGAAGAATTGACGGTAAATGTTCGCGATCGAAAAGTATTTGCACTCGAAATCCTCGATAGTGCGGATCTATTATTCGCAGCTCGTCTTGATTACATCGATGCCCTGGTTGCCTACAATCAAGCACAATTCAAACTCTTCGTCGCTCTGGGTTCGCAACCTCAATCCCCTCCTAGCGATAATTCGACGAAGGGTATTGGAGACGATGTCCCTAATTCCCCATAAAACATATTGTTGCTTGGCTCTGTCAATCTTCCTCTGATTTCCTATCTTCTCTTGAAGATAGGAAATCATGATGACTCAACTTAAAACATCTCTTTAAAAGAAGAGAATTAATCAATCCACTTCATTCTCTTTGCGTTTATTTCCTATTACACCCTCTGATTAGAATTTTTCAGAATGGATCATTTGTTTGGATCGTCTATTCTTAAAAAAATATATACGTTATATCAGGGTCTTCTCAGATAAAATCAGGGCAGATAAATTCAACTAAAGTAGTTTTCCAAAATGAATTTTTCTGAATTCTTCTTGGAAGTAAAGAAATAAGATCGAAAATCGTCTATTAATTAAGTGTATATTGAGCTAAGATACGAATCATCAACCTTTTGAATGGAGATTATAAAATCCGTGACTGATCTTGAAGCAATGCGAAATCTTTCGATCGAGGGTCTTTTACTTCCAATCCTAATTCAATTGATCATTATCATTGTTTGTGCTCGAGTTTTCGCAGGATTATTTCGAAAAATCGGTCAACCGCAGGTCGTTGGCGAAATTTTTGCTGGGGTTATTCTAGGTCCCTCTTTATTCGGAATGTTATTTCCTTCGCTATTTCAGTCTATTTTTCATCCCATACTTCCGAATATCGCTGCCGGATGGAGCCAAGAATTGCTACGCCGAATCTTCGATGTCCTAGCACAGATCGGTCTCATCTTCTTGTTATTTTTAATCGGGTTGGAATTTGATTTCACCAAGCTGAAACAAGATGGTCGATCGGCACTATCTATTTCTCTTTGCGGAATTCTTGTACCATTCATTAGTGGAGTCGCTTTAGGCTATTTGATCTTTCCTATGGTGAATAGCGAAGCAAATCCGATTAAAAACCAATTGGGGTTTTCTCTATTTTTAGGAGTCGCGCTCTCCATTACCGCTATTCCGATTCTTGGCAGAATCATGATGGAATTAAACATTACCAGGACACGGATCGGTGTTATTACGATTACCTCCGCAGCAATTGATGATGCAGCAGGGTGGATTCTACTCGCTACCGTTGGTGTTGCTGTCAAAACCGGGTTTGACTGGGTAATGACAGGGTGGATGCTAATGCTCACCATTCTGTTCGGGGCCATGATGATTTTCGTGGTTAGACCCTTCTTGGTTCGTTATTTGACTTCTGCTCTGGCTAAAAACGCAGGGAATATCAATATGGTTACTTTAACGGTAATTATTGTCTTATTATTACTTTCTGCGATTGCCACGAATTTGATAGGTATTTTTGCCATATTTGGAGCATTTATATTTGGGGCGATTTTATCGGATCAAAAAGAATTCCGAACTGCTATTCGCAAGCAACTTCAGGATATGGTTACTGTTTTCTTTTTACCGATCTTTTTTACAAATACCGGTTTGCGAACCGAAATCGGTTCTCTGGAGTCCACGCTTCTTTGGGGTATCGCTCTTTTAATAATTGCCGTTTCCTTTTTAGGTAAATTCGGTGGTTGCAGTATTGCTGCCTATTGGAGTGGCTTTTCTCGAAAAGAATCGATGATTATTGGTGTGATGATGAACACCAGAGCTTTAATGGAACTAATCGTGATTAATGTTGGCTATGATTTAGGCGTAATTCCCAAAAGTATATTTTGTATGCTAGTCATTATGGCATTACTCTCCACAATCGTCACTGGCCCTCTGGTTCACTTTCTGAAAAAAGGAACTGAACTCGAACCTTTTATCAACAATAACCCTAATTCTTCATCAAATTCACTTCCAGAATTGGAGCAAAACTCCTCGGAACCGATTTTATCTAATAAATAAATTGATCATTATTTGTTACTAGCGAACCTCTGGTGATCATCAAACACGATGCTTAAATCAATGAGAATAAAAATGAATGATGGTATCCAGAGAATGCAACGATCGTTCAAACTCAGCCAGTCGCAATGATAGTTCTAATCGCCGTAATTCATCTAACTCAGGATTTTCCAGGCAATCTTTTGCTTTCACAACTAATGTTTCATAGATTGGACGCAAATGAAAATGGTTATCCGATAAAAGTCGAAATTCTAGATTGCAAAGCTGATTTTGCACCAGCTTGAATTGACTTCGATCCTGAATTTGTGCTTGGATCGATTTTGCTTCATCGATGAATTGATTTACCTTAATATTATACTCAGTGATCAAAGCCAAAATTTGTTTGGTTTGACCTTTTGTTTCCAGGCGGTTTGACATATTATTCCTTTAGTAGACCTAAATAAGTTGGGCTGTTTTACATCCCTAGATTACTTTTTGACCGATTTGTTTAATCGATCCTAGTTCTCTTTGCAGAATCGTTTGCTGGATTTACATCTCTTCACTTCTCAATCAAAAGGATTGTAGTAATCGAATTTGTTGATTAAGCGAATTTTTGGTTAAATTTATCTAATATTAAGTTAAGAAGCTTTAAAACCTCAACAAAATCAATCCACGTTCTTTGAAACTATATCTCAACAAAAATAAATCTCAAATTATAATGTCATCAAAAGGAGAGGGATTGATGAAAAATCTGATTTAAAACCTTAGAATTAAATTATCATATTTACCAATTATATCTAGAAATCAATCGAATTCAAGTGGAAATCGATTGATTTCACATAATTTCACTCAAACTCAAACCATGATCTTAACATTTTTTAGGCGTAATTGCAACAATAATACTTATTTTTTTGGATACATGAAAAAATCAAGAGGATCGATCGTCATCGAAATGAACAGATCCCCTTATCGGTTAATATAGTTAGATCATGAAAGTCTTAAAATGAGAATCAATATTACCACCCTCGAAATGATTTTCCACTGAAACAGAACAGGGACTAGACAAAGCTAGATTCGTTCATAAATCGATAGAATCAAAACCAGTCCGGATAAACGGATATATTTGCACTTATATTTCAGGTGCAGGTTAATTATCAAACCGGATACTTTTAATCTGTTCGATTGGTTTTCTGATTGATGAGAAAATGATTCCTATCCAACCAGAATTTAATCTACAAGGAGAAATTACGATGAGAGTTCGTATTCAACACGAAGCCCCTAACTTCAGAGCGATGGCCGTCGTTCAGGAGGAATTCAAAGAAATATCTTTGAGCGATTACCGCGGCAAATATGTTTTGTTATTTTTCTACCCGCTTGATTTTACTTTTGTCTGTCCAACGGAAATTATTGCCTTTAGTGATAAATACACTGAATTCGAAAAACGGCACACTCAAGTGCTAGGTGTTTCGGTTGATAGCCAATTTTCCCATCTCGCTTGGATAAAAACACCTCGAATTGATGGTGGGCTAGGCGGCTTACGCTATCCACTCGTTTCGGATTTAACCAAGAAAATCTGCGCAGATTACGGCGTTCTACTCGATAGCGGTATAGCTCTGCGGGGCACATTTTTGATCGATAAAATGGGAACTTTACGACACATGGTGATTAACGATCTCCCTCTCGGTCGAAACATCGATGAAGCAATTCGAATGATCGATGCGCTCCAGTTCTACGAACAGTATGGTGAAGTTTGTCCCGCAAATTGGCAACCCGGCAAATTGTCCATGAAACCGACTGCGGATGGCTTAAAAGCCTACGCGGCCAAGGCTTCTCACTAGGGAATCGCGATAAAATAAATCGCCGAAAATATTCATCTCTGTTGTTGCTTATGATTCGGCGATTATAGTGTAAGGCACAGGACAATAATTCTCAGAGCTATAATCCCAAGAGCTTTTAAAGACAATCATATCAGATTTTTAGGCAATTTAAACAATCGAGGTCATCAACGCCGATCAGCTGTCGAAGTACTAGCCTTGTCCTAGGAGGGAATGACAGCTATCGCGTGGACCACCCAGCATGTTCGATCGGATCCATAAGGTTACAACAAATAGCACGGACAGGCTCTGGAGAGAATAATGGCCAAAAATAAAAAAACTCGTTACAACCAATCGACTGGTAAGGATGAGCACAGGGAACCATCGGATCTTTTAGCCTCAAATCCTAAGCAAAAATCGTTGCCTGATCTTTCTACTAACAACAGCAACTTAGATGAAACCTCTATCCATTTACAGACAACGAGTTTCAATGAGTCCCTGACGGCTCCCGATTCTTCTTCAGAATCTTCCCAAAAATTTAAGTTTAGCCGTAAAGCCCTGGATAAGTTTATCCAGGAAAACTTTAAAAATACTGCAACCATCCGAGAGTTTATACAAGCGGCCTTTCCTCAACTGGTTGATCTCCTTGATATCGATAAAGCCGAGAGTAAACCTATCGATTATCTTTTGCCAGGAGGACAAACTCGCTATCCCGATATTGTCCTTAAAATCCCGATTCGCAACTCGGAAAATATGCCGATCAAATTTCTGTATCTTTACTTGATTGTGG
>JAKBAI010000186.1 GCA_021809185.1 Planctomycetota bacterium | reverse complement strand
TTGTATTAGTTTATCGTTTCTGTCCAGACATCCTCTTGACAACGATAAAGCAAACTTATAACTTAATTCATAGAAGAGATTAGCAAAAAAGGATGTATTAAAATCAAAAAAAGGGATAAATTAAGAAAATAGCATAATTTTACCTAAACAAAATGACTATTTGATTCCTGAATTTAATTAATTTACCCATCATTATAGAATTAAAAGTAAAATTAATTCTATATTATTTTTTTGTCATAATCTAATACCAAATGTAACAAATATTAATAATTTTTAATATTTTTATATATTTTGGTAATAAATGGGGATGTAGCTCAGTTGGTAGAGTGCTTGAATGGCATTCAAGAGGTCGTGGGTTCGATTCCCATCATCTCCATTTTAATTAGTTTAGTAATCCTGTTAGCTCGCAAAATTTTTTACGTAAACCTTCAATTCCTAAGTACTTTTAACTCTTTTTTCGAGATCCAGTCTATTCACAACTTCTTGCCGCACCGCTCTTTGCACCATCTATATTGCTTGGTTCACATCGTTTAGCTTATTCGAACATTCCATCCCATTGAATCTACGTAATTCGGAAAAGAATATGACAATTGTGTTACTTAGCTATTCAATGGGGAATAGATAGCGGATACCCTCTAGAGCTAGGTTATGATCGCAATTTCCGCAATGCTAACCTTAGGCATTCCGTATTGAAAGACATCTGGCGATGGTGAACAACAGGTCGATGAGTTTACCTTCTGGTTCATCGCATCCTGATTCGGTTCGCTGAGAACCTGCTATTAATATTAAGCAACGGCTTGGCATCGATGGCCTTGCTAAACTGGAAGATCTCGAACCCGACCCGATCAAACCAGAAGTCTTAAACCGAACAACCCGCTTTAATCGGCTCGTACGCTCTGCATTTCTTCAAGACTTGATTGGTGTGTCAAAAGTGGCAGAGATGTTTCATGTTCCGGTGGAGAGGGCGAAGGAAATCACCACGAATTGGCTGAGGCCCGAATATGAGTTGGTGGACGACGGCGATCTATGATACCTGCTCGCTAATTACCCTCGATAATTTACTTCAGGAAGATAAGGCCATCTCACACTACTTCCCGGAGAAGTTGCTGGCGTTAGAGGTATCCCTGGCGGTGGAGATGTACAAGGAAACCGCCGAGAGGATGAGAAAGCTTGTCGAATACTGGCCGATTTAGCGATCTAAGGAAGAGGTTGGACGATTTCGCCATTGGCGCGTGTGATATACGCAACGATCGAAGCAGGAGTCGAATTATTAGTTAAAAAATGTACAGACCCATCTACCGCAAGGACATTCACTCCCCCTGGATGAAAGGAAAATAGTTCATTATCGCTTGTACAATTCATAATACAAGGGCCACCTCGGCGGCCATCGTTATTCGTTGCCGCACCGCTAAGGCGAAAATAACACAAGGGATCGCCCCAACCGCCGCCGCCACCCCCCGCTGGATTGATAACGCCATCCACCGGAATATTGCCAACTCCTATACCGTAATCGGCAGAAAAAATCACGTGACTCTGATTATATCCTACCGGCCTGCCGCCTACTTCGCCAAAACAGATCGTGTTGGAAGTCCCATCGCTTACATCGGTCATTTTGGTAGGGGTGAAGATCAATGTACCCGAATTGCCAATCGCGCCCGGCATCATATTTGTCGTCATATAGGGCAAAAGCGGATGATTCGCACCAGGTAAAGCGCCATAATCGGTGCGAGCAAAAACTAGATTAGGCGGGTTCGTCAAACTAGTAGAATTGATGGTAAAACCGGTTGGACTAAATAAGCAATTGTAATAGTTGATCACCGGCGGCACGGGAGAAGAAGGGCATAGGAACGGTTTGATAATCGTTGAAAACGCTGGATTTGTTCCGAACGGTGGCGGCAAATTGACCGGATTGAAGATCGAAGCATTGATTTGCAACAGCTCATAAACATTACTCTGCTCAAAATAAGGCAACAGCAAGGTATTGATACTGTGACCGACCCCATTATTGCCTGTGGAAATGGCCTGGGGTAGCGCATTCGGATCGGCAGGATTAATCGTTGTCGATGCTTGGGGAAACTGCTCCATCGCCGAATGATAATTATGCAGTGACAACCCAATCTGTTTCATATTATTCGTACAAGAAGCCCGAGCTGCTGCTTCACGTACTTTCTGGACCGCTGGTAATAGTAATCCTATTAAAATTGCGATAATCGCGATCACCACCAATAATTCGATTAATGTAAAACCTCTCCTCAACTCTGTTCCCCTTTTCCTATCGAAATTTACTTTCAAATCTTTAACTTATCTCTATTTGTAAAATCATTGTGGGTCAACATTTAGGGATAATACGTTCTTATTGTTCAATTCCTTACTTCAAGTAATCTGGTTTGATTAAAATTCTCTAACCACCATGTTTTCATCAATTGAATTTTGGAAATCGCTCCCAGGAAAAAATCTCTCCGAACGCAATTAACACCGACATACCCCTCCATTAATCCAACTCCTATTACTCCCTACCCACCTAATCTTCAAAGACTTTCAGAATTCGAGGAGTTCTTTGAAGCACCAGCTAGGCACCCTCTAAGCTCAATCTTCTAAGCTCAATCTATAGACCACAAACAACGATTCTTCATTTGAATTTTACATAATGGAAACGAAATATTCGAATAATATTAACTATTTTACCCATTCTATTTATCGGTTGGTTCTACATTACACAGAAATGAGAAAGAATTTACGAAAAATTCGGCACAAATTACCCTATAAATGGAGTTGATTCGCGGGTAATAAGCGTATTTAGGTCACGATCAGATTGTTTGAAGGTTGAAGATAAAATAATTTTCATCTTCTCGCAGGATTATCGAGAGGAATTTCTTAGAATAACGATTGCTGATTATACCAAAAAAGTGAAGCTACTCAAACAGAAAGTAACTCCATGAATCGATTACAGCATGAAAGTAGTCTGTATCTCCGCCAACACGCCAATAATCCGGTTGATTGGTATCCTTGGGGAACAGAAGCGATCGAAAAAGCAAAGGCTATGGATCGACCGATCTTTTTAAGTATCGGATATTCCGCTTGCCACTGGTGCCATGTGATGGAGCACGAGTGCTTTGAGAATGAAACGATTGCCAGTTATCTGAATGATCATTTTGTCAGCATTAAAGTAGATCGGGAAGAGCGGCCTGATCTGGATCATATCTATATGACATCGTTGCAAGTGATGACACGAGAAGGTGGAGGCTGGCCATTATCTGTTTGGCTGACACCCGATTTACACCCATTTTTTGCAGGAACCTATTTCCCTCCTGATAATCGATACGGATTCCAACGACCAAGCTTTCCACAATTATTACGTGCTTTGCAGGATGCCTGGAAAAATCGCCGGTCAGAGATTCAGGAACGTTCCCTGGAACTGATTCAATTTTTACAAGAAATGAATCGGGCAGAATCTACCCAACAAGATCTCGATAGCTCTATATTTCAAAGCGCCTTTGCTCAATTAAGTCGACTGTATGACCCAGTCCATGGAGGTTTTGGTCAGGCTCCCAAGTTCCCGCATACAATGGATTTGCAACTATTATTGCGATTGGAGAAGCGCCTTGGCCAGCAACAGGCATTGGAAATAGTTACCCATACTCTGGATCAGATGGGGATGGGTGGCATTTATGACCAGATCGGAGGGGGCTTCCACCGCTACAGTACTGATGGGCATTGGCTGGTACCCCATTTCGAAAAAATGCTCTACGATAATGCTCTGCTCGCCTTGACGTATACCGAAGCTTATCAGAGAACTGGCAAGGCAAGTTATCGGCAAATCGTTGCCGAAATATTGCATTATGTGGAAGAAGAACTCTGTTCTGAAGCGGGGGCATTTTACTGTACTCAAGATGCAGATAGTGAAGGAGTGGAAGGAAAATTCTATGTTTGGACTCTAAGCGAAATTCAATCGATTCTCTCCCCAGAAGAGGCAAAATTAGCAGAATCGATCTGGAACATTACTCCGCATGGGAATTTTGAAGGGCACCAGATTTTATATCGGAGGCGAGATTGGGATCAGCTCGCATTGGACCATGATATGCCGGTAAATGAGTTGTTGACTCAGGTTCAGCGAATGAAAAAATCTCTATATGAACATCGAAGTAAACGGGTTTGGCCAAGCCGGGATGAAAAACTGCTAACCGCTTGGAATGGGCTTATGATTACCGCCTATGCCCGTGCGAGCTGGGTATTCCATGAACCAAGATGGCTAAGCATAGCTGAACTTGCCGCACTGGACATTCTGAAAACCATGCGTGACGAAACGGGGAATCTTTACCGGAGTGGTAGCCACGGTATCGCTCCCAAATATCTCGGTTATCTAGATGATTATGCCGCACTTATTCAAGCCCTGGGAGAACTTTTTCAAGCATCGTTTATTCCGCATTGGTTAGCTACGGCCAAAGAACTGACCGAAAATATGATTAGACGGTTTGCCGATTTCGACGGGGGAGGCTTTTATTATGCGAGCGCGGATCAGCAAGATTTGATTGTCCGCCACAAAGATAACCACGATGGCTCGACTCCATCCGGGAATTCACTCGCTGCTCAGATTCTCTTTCAACAAGGGCACTGGTTTGGCCGCTATGACTGGTTAGAACTTTCTAAAAAAACAATGGTTACCTTCCAACAAGCGATGAAAGAATCCCCCGTAAGTTCTGCACAAATGCTGATGGTACTCGATCAATATCTATCCGATATGGATACGTTTCTTATTGTCGGCTCGTTTGATCATCCCGATATGCAGCAGTCAATCCAGCATCTACGAAACGGATTCAATCCTCACCGCTCGATCATTGTGTATCAGCCATCTCGGCACCCCGAGTTAGCAGAATATATCCCCTTGTTACATGATATTCCCGCTCACGATGAACAGCTCACGATTATTCGCTGTATTGGACAGACATGCGGTGCCCCCATGCACTCCTTCGAAGCACTCTGCCAGGAATTGGACCGGACAAAGTAAATCAGCACCGAGATGTATCCGGTAAAGATTTCACGAAATTCCGAGATTCAAAATACTCGAGGGGAGTGTCGAAATAGGAAATCTCCTCGAGAAGTTTTAAATATTGTAGAGTTATTTAACCACGAGTTACTGGAATGAAAACGAATTGAATACGGAAAGCTTTGTTTGAAACATCACCGATAATATACACCGAGTTAAAGGAAAACACAATCCAATCTAATGTGGCTATGGTGTAAAGGGTTCGTATTTATTCTTGGTTAGTAATTCCTTTAGTTTTTAATTCGTTCATTCATTTTATTCGTAATTGAAATTTTTTATTTCTTCGTTGTGTATATTATTCGATATTCATTCAATATTTGATTTTCTCGCTGAATGTTAATCATGCGAGATTAGAAAATCTCCAAATTATTCTTGAGTCTTATTGCTATTTAAGTGAATTCAAATAAAAAGCCCCAGCTGGAAATTGATCCAGCTGGGGCTTTTATGTATCGATGAATGAGATAACCGAATTCATCAATAACGATTAATATTAAATATTAATAGGGTTGAATAACTTCACCACCTGCACGGGTACCGAGCTGACCAATAACACCCAGACTCGTCGCTTGAGCGAAAAAGTGAACAGAACCATCCACAAAAAGAATATTGCAACCAGAGGTATGGAAACTATACATCTCATTGACATTATAGCAATTCATAGAGCAGGTATTACTAGGTGAGCCGTGGGGTTTGACAGCTCCCGTTTGTGGGTTGGAGCCTTTGACTTTGAAACCGCCGTTTGGATCAGACCAAGAAGCTTCTGCAGGATTATTTGGCCCCAGGTTTCTGAAACCAGGACCATAAACATTAATACGCCCTGCGGATTCAGCAACTGCAATGGTATTCGAAGTACCATCTGTTACGTTCGCAATCGTCGAATAACCGGATTGATAGCGACCGAGGAATCCTACTAATAACGGATCGAAGTCGTTACCAATTTGGAAAGAAGCAGCATAAGGGAAAAATCCAGGGAATAAAGGAGCAATCCAAGATTCTACTTTGTTGATACCCCAGTAATCGGTACAACCTCGGGGGCCTGTACTTGAAACTACACCCGTTTCGGTTTCCATTTGAGAATTATCGAAATAGGAAGATGGACCAATAGGAGTGCTGGGGCAAATAAATGTTTTAATTTGTGTTCCCAGAGCAGCTGGGGACTGCAAATACCAATCCATATTAATATTGTAAAGATTTGCTAGGTTACCCTGTTCAATATACGGTAGAATAACCGCGTCCCAACCCACCATGGGTTCACCAAGACTACCACGGGTATCTCCATAAGGAAAATGACCGTTAGCACTTTCGTAATTCATCAGGGCTAAACCAATTTGTTTAAGATTGTTGGAACATTTGGCTCGAGATGCTGCCTCGCGAACCTTCTGAACTGCAGGCAGTAATAAACCAATCAAAATTGCAATGATTGCAATAACCACCAAAAGCTCAATTAGCGTAAATGCTAACCGCTGCGAACGATTTCGCAACTTCATTCGTAAACTCCTCATAGATAAAAACTCGGAATAAAACAATAACACAATCAATATAGGATCAACGGAGCTACAAAGTCCGTTGAAGATTTTCAATTTTTGAGATGATGACTTATTGCATAATTTTGCATTCATCTCTCAAAAGGACAGTTTTTTTATTGTCGATTAACGACCACCGCGACCACCAATATTGTTGGAAGCACCGATCACAAAAGGGGTTAGCTCATTACTCCCTTTTTGAATCGTTGCCGAAAACGGGGTCGTTTCTGGATTGGCATACAACGGGGGCAAAAGACTTTTCGTTGTGTGGGTTTTCGTATCATCATCAAACTTACTGATAATGACTTTGTATTCTCCTTCAGGGGCACCATCTTTGGGTTTGTAGGAAGTCAATTCAAATGTCCCATCTTGTGCTGTCTCTCCAGACGGTTTTACGGCACCTGGCAAATCTGCTCCCGTTTTGGGTACCAGAACAACCAAGGCTCCAGCAAGAGGTTGATCTCCCAGAAGGACTTTTCCACGAGCTGGGTTCGATGCCATTTTTTTGCCCGATTTTGAACAGCTCGGTACTGCAATCAAAATAAAGCAAAAGATGAGAAATGATCGGATTAAAATGCTCTTCTCTTGACACGTTCCCTGATAGCGATTAATTTTTTTACGCCGGTATGTTTTTTCTGATTTAACCTTCTGCCCCTCCAAAACCAATTTCCGCATCAAAAGTTTACCTTTGAATTTCAAATCCCACGAAACCTTTTTCGTTATTATTCATTTAATTCTTGACAACAATTTTTACAATAACATTAAAAGTTAATTCATCGTATAAATACGTACAATATTATTACAATATTATTCCAAGAACAAATTACACGTTTAAATTACGCAATTAAATCTCATTTATCGTTATCATAAATAAACAAATTTTCGATTTAATCTAATAATTGTGTTGTTCAGTTTAGAGGACTACCGACCAAGTGAGAAGCCTCGATCATCGAAGTTTACGGTACTTTCACAGTTCCTTCACAAAACCTTCACATCTAAATTCTAACTTATCTTGTCGTGCCTAATATCCACTCATTGAGATCAAAAATAGCTCTAATTATTATCACTACAACTAAATTTTCCGATTTATTACCACTTAATAATGCTTTATAAGAATTAATCATTCAATTGCATTCTAATTAATTAAATATGATTTCTTGTCTATTTTGTTCAGTTGATCTATAAATTTTAGACAAGCTGATAACTCAATTTCTATTTATCAAATTGTTTAGTCTCAAAAAGATCATTGGTCTCAGAGATCATTAACCTTAGAGATCACAAAGGGAAAACTCTACAATGAGGTGCGATTTTAGATTAGCTAAATACTCAGTTTCTGGACGCCAAGATTTTTAAGCAACAGAGAACACCACCTAATTTCGAAATGTTTTAACCTATCTTTGCATTTTTCAGGGTTCTAGGTTGCTTAAAAGTATTTACGTTCACTATCTTCTGCGACTACACCACTATCTTCGTCCAAATTTTGTCAACACTACTTGAAGGGTTGCCAACAGATTTAGATGCAGCCTTGATTCATCATCAGATTTAGCGGCAAATAAATCCTGATCTCTGTCTGAATCGAATCAATTTCGCTAATTGATTTTCGCTAATCAATTTTCACTAATCGCTAGCTATTAATCGATACCAATTGGCAAAGGGTTGCCCTGGAGAATAAGTTTAAGTGAATGGTGGACGTGAGAAGTAGCGGCAAGAATATCCGGACGAAATGGATTGACGATGCCCCCCTGGCAATCGGTAACAACCCCATCTGCTTCCTCGATCAACACAATTCCACCGGCGACATCCCAGGCATAATTATCAAATGACCAATAAGCATCAAAACGCCCCGCGGCTACATAGGCTAGATTCAGGGCTGTCGAGCCGGTTCGTCGTAAAGCCTGCACATGAAGGGAGAACGTTTGCCACCACTGCCAATTGCGCTTTTGAGCCTCGAGATCGGAAGGGAAACCGGTCGAGACGAGGGCATCACTTAGCTGAATTACCGAACTGGCGCGAATCCGTTCCCCATTCAAAGTTGCCCCCTGACCCCTCGCCGCAGAAAACATCTCTTTTTGCCGCGGATCGTAAACCACTCCGATCTGAAGCTTATTCTGGACTAACAACCCGATCGAAACACAATACATCGGGCAATCATGTACATAATTCAAAGTACCATCGAGAGGATCGACTATCCAGGTTGGAGGATGATCACTCGGCAGTCCCGCGCTGCGATCCATTCGCGCATCGACATCTTCCTCCCCTAAAAAGGCGTGATCAGGAAATTGATGAAGCAAATATTGCCGAATTGCTCGCTGGGAAGCAAAATCGGCTTCGGTTACTAGATCGGCTCGCCCTTTTTCTTTTACCTGAAACTTCCGCCGCCACCACTCGAGCTGATACGCTCCCAGTAAAGCTGCCTGTTCAGCCCCTTGCCGCCATTGCGCTAATATTTCTGGACAAGCGAATTGATTTTGATTGGTCAACTTCTTTTCTTCTTGATTCACTTCTTGATTCGATAACATCCGCTACTCTGATTTTTGGTGTTTACTTTAATTATTACAAAGATTATTTCACTGATTACACAACTACAGGTTCTTCTTTGTCATATTGGTAATTTTGTTTAATTTAGAATTTATTGTATGAAATGGCGGAATTAATCAAATTTTAATTTCAAGAGATTTTTAAAATGAAAACGAATCGAGCAAAAGATCTTCTGACCCTCTCTCCTCGATTCGTTTATGCAGTCGTTTATATAGTCGTTTATTTAATTACTAATGATTAGCTATTATCCCATCATCTTTTGAAAAGAGATTCAATAAAGAACTTAGTGGCTATAAACATCTACTTTTCCACAAACACGAAAAACAATCCGTACCTGATGGCAATGAGGATAATTAAACGTCATTGCCCGCTTGGTGAAAATCACTTTTGGGCAACCTTGAGGTAAACAAAACTTGAAACAAACCGGTTTGCAGGTATGGGGATGCAAAACAGTTATTTCATAGGTTCCAGGCACGACCTGAAAAGAATTTTGAAATTGTTGTAACGTTGGAACAGTGATAGGACTATTCACAATAATCCCAGTTCCACGTCCCGGATAAGATTGAGGATAGAGTGAAGATGAACTTGGCGGAGAACCTTGGGGAGAAATAATCTGAGGCTGAATAATTGGTTGGTATTGAGTTGGTGGGTATTGTCGACTAAGCGTTGAGTTAGGTGCTAAGGGGAGTGGGGGAGGGGGAGGTTGTAGACCTATTGATTCCGAAATTAATGATCCCGAAACTAGCAGTGAAATAAGCATTGAATTCATACGTTTTCTCCTTGATATTTCACTTTATTATACGAATCGATTTATTCGTTGTAAACCTTTTATTTCGTATAACTTACAATTTTATTCACATTGTATGAATTATATGGATTTTTTGGGCCATTTTTAGGGTTCTCATCTAGTTTTTTCTCATCATTCTTTCTCATTATTGAAACGTGAATAAACATTCTTCTATTTAATCTTCGTACAAATCCAAGTTTATAATCTCTTGGCTAGATGTTCTCCCAATCTTCTTAGAGCAGGACTATAGTCATCCGAAGCAAGATGAACGTTCAGGAGAGCAAAAGTCGATTTTTGCTGAAGAGCTTTCGCAAATGCCTCTTCTAATTCCTCTTCGGTTCGAACTTCAAAACCGATCCCCGCTCCAATCACTGCTGGAAGTTGGTGATAATTCCAGTTTGGAATATCATTAAATTTCCCTTCCAAAATAAAACGTTCTGTCAAATATCCTTTGTTATTGAGCACAATGACAATAGGATTTAGTCCAGCTTTCGTCGTGGTCCCCAATTCCATGCCGGTCATCTGAAAAGCTCCATCGCCGACCAGAACAATAGGGCGAGTTTGTCGTCGCGCGGTTTGCACACCAATGGCCGCAGGTACTGCCCAACCTAGAGTAGCATAGAAGGCCGAACCAAGAAACTCCGCACTGCCATGAACCGATAACTCCGCTGCACCAAAGAGCGCATCTCCCGGATCAGCTACGATGGCATAATTTTCACCCAAAATCGAATTGATTTTTTGAAATAATCTTCGGACAGTAATTGCTGTATTTTTTTCGGCGACCCAGGATTGATCGAGGGGATTATGATCTTTGATATTCGCAGGCTCATAAATGGGTAAGTTACTAGCAGCAAGG
>JAKBAI010000185.1 GCA_021809185.1 Planctomycetota bacterium | reverse complement strand
GAACATGTTCCACAAATAACCGATACCATTCGAAAAGCCTTTGCCCTGGCGCGCGCAGGGGAACCTGGTCCGGTTGCGGTCGTAATCCCGTATACCATGCTTATCGAGGCCTTTGGATTTCATAGTCCCCCCCTGCCCAGTTGTCTGGTCGCCTATGATGAAAACGCCACACAAACTGCCATAGCCATCTTACAAAATCAGGCGAAGAAGATTGGGATTTATGCCGGGCAGGGATGTATGGATTATTCTACTTCATTAGTCCAGGTTGCGGAAATGTTACAAGCCCCGGTAGCAACCAGTGTATCGGGTAAAGGGGCATTCCCTGAATGCCATGCCTTATCCGTCGGTTGGGGATATGGCCCTCACGCTACTTTAACGGCTCAAGAAATTTTTTCTGGGCGAAAACTTCATCCCCGGGAACACGGGGTAGATATTGTACTAGCGATCGGTGTGCGTTATAGCGAAGTTTCTACCGGCTTTTACGGCAACCCAACGAATAAATTTCTAATTCATGTCGATGCCAATGAAAACAATATCGGGAAAGCGATCCGCGCCGATCTGAAAGTTCATGCCGATAGCGGTGTCTTTCTAGCCAAACTCCTTGAAAATCGTGATACCTTGCAAAGACCGATCAACCAAAAATTAGTAGCAACCATCCAAGATATTAAAAAACAAGAGTTCAAAGAGAGAAATGTCATCTACTCCGAACATGGGGTCGATCCGATGTTGCTTATTAATAAGCTCCGCGCTGGTTTATCAGAAAACGCGCTGGTTTTTGTCGATGTAACGGTAAGTGAACATCTAGCAGCAGAAGGATTTCAGGTTACACAACCGCGCACCTATTTTAACCCAACGGATAACCAGGCCATGGGCTGGTCGATCCCCGCTGCGATTGGTGCTCAAAAAGTAAGAAAAGATCGGCAAGTAATAACGATAACGGGGGATGGTTGTTTGTTGATGTCAGCGATGGAAATCTCGACCGCTGCGCGGGAACAGCTCGGGGTAAAGTTTTTTATCCTCGACGACCAAGCCTATCACTATATGCAAATGTTGCAAAAACCTGCTTATTTGCGTACAACCGCAACCATTCTTTCTCGCCTCGATTATGCTGCTCTAGCAAAAGGTTGGGGGGTCGGCTACCTGGAAATCGCTGGGAATGATCAGATCGAAGGAGGAATTCGAGCCGCTCTTGCTTATCAGGGACCGGTATTTGTGCGAGTTTTAACCGATTACGGTAAAAGAAAAATTCGTTGGATCGAAGCGGTACGAAAAAAATATGTGAAAGAGTTGAATTCTGCTCAAAAAGCTCGATTCTTAAGCAGAGTTGGCACTAGAGCGATTGAATTGAACAAAGAGAATGATTGATTCCAATTACTAGGATTCCAATTAGTATGAGTGATCTATTTCATGCAAATTAGAGTCCCATTTCATTCTCTTCATTCGTTTCGCCCAAATCTAACGACTAATTGCCCTTCTCTCTAGCATAAAAGCCTATTTTTCTTGTCGATGGATCACTTGCACTTTGCTTCTCTCTATGGTTTTCATTCCTCTTTGAAATAACATCTCTTTATAGTATATTCATCCAGCTTTTGTAGCAAGCAACCTAAACAACAAACAAGTTCTTCTAATCGAACGTATCAACGATACAACAATGATCATCGTGGGATTATTATTGTCCAGAAGTTCGAATAAGATGAATTAAACAAAGCTTCTCCCCGATTAGAACCAAAAAAGATCAAATTTGGATCAAATAAGATCAAATAAGGATCTAAGCGGAGATTGAATTAGAGTCTATTTACCGGAATTTTAAAGAATCTCTAGAACCCACATTCTTGATCCAGAGATGATTGGTAATTGCAAAAATGTCGGCTAAATCGAGTACTTTTATGTCAAATAATTCTAAGAAATATTATTTTCTGGTTTCTTCCATTATCCTATTAATTCTCATCGCGATCGGGATTTTTCTATTCCCAGCTAAAAAATCGGAAAAGAAAATAGAAATAACCCTAGCGATGATCGAACAGAATAATATAGGTATCGGTTACATGGAAAAATTTGACTACAACCAAGCAGTAATCGAATTTCAGAAGTTGGTTGATCAGTACCCAAAATGGAACCTAGCAAAAATCAATCTGGCCATTGCAATTCTCAATGCGGAAGGGGACAGCGAACAGAAGAAAAGTAGCGATGTCGCGATTGAAATTTGCCAAGAGGTATTGCAATCAGAGCCAAATAATCCTTATGCTCATTACATCATCGGCTTTTTGAAGTATAACGGAAATGAAATTCCGGAGGCATATCCTCATTTTGAAAAGGTATTAGAGATCGATCCGAACGATGCGTTTTCATGGTACTTTAAAGGCGTTTCGCATCCCAAAGGGCCTGATTCCAAGGAGGCACTTGATTGCTTTCTAAAAGCGATTGAAATCGATCCATATTTGAATGTAGCTCGATTCGGCATTTTGAGTAATCATCCCGATTATGTTGATGAAAAGAATTTACGCCAAAAATGGACCGAATTGACGCAAAAGCTGAATGACAACATGTGGGAAACCTATTATAAAGTTCGCTATTACGATATTGGCCCATACGGCCGGGTGCAAGGGATATTGCCGATGACTCCCTCCCCAGGCAAAATTGGGCCTTTACCACTTTTCGAAAAACGCCCCATCAAAATTCAACTCCGGTCAGGGAGTCGATGGGCCAAAACGAGCGATTTAGGATCCGATATCAACGGGGACATTTTGCGTGCTCTAAAAGAACGATTTGGTCGAACGATTGTTCTCTTTGATTATAACCGAGACGACCGAATCGATATTCTTCTTTTGAATGCCGTTGTGGAGAATAATCAACTGCGGCATCTACTTTTACGAAACGATGGGAACAATCAATTCACCGATGTGACCACCGAAGCTAATCTGAACTTACACCGTTTGGGGACTGGTGCCCTAGCTGGAGATTTTGATAACGATGGCTACACCGATCTGGTAATAACCGGAATCCAAGAGCAAAAGCTTTTTCGGAATAATCGTAAGGGGGGATTCGAAGATGTTTCGAAATTGGCAGGACTTAACGAAGTCAAAGGGATCTGTCTTGGAGCTACCTTTGCCGATCTGGATCAAGATACCGATCTCGATCTCGTTATTGCAGAATACGCGCAATCCGCAGATGCAGCGCTAGCAGGGTTGAAAGGTCACCGCCCCCCTTCGGGTAAAATGTTGACATTCATCAACACCGGAGAAGCACTGCCCGTTCCTCAAAGCCGAAAAGAACTATCGTTTGCCAAAGAAAATACTGGCAATCCGTTTGATATCAATAGGTTAGTTGCCCCCCTGACATGTAGTTTCAAACTCGAAAACAAAGACCCATCTCTAGCCCCTCTGGGTGCAATGATGACCATCACCGCTGCCGATCTAGATTTTGATAAGGATATCGATCTACTCTGTTTTCCCGATCAAGGTAAAACAAAAGGAATTATCAACGATCGACTTCTGCGCTTTCATACCAGTGAAAATCTTCCTTTAACCCAGTTCGGTTCTACCGGGGCCATTGTATTAGATGCTAATCATGACGAACGATCGGATCTTTTTGTTATCCATTCCCATGAAAAGCCTGAGTTGTATTTGAGCAAAGAAGGTTTTGTCGGAAAAGATCTTTCAAGAGGATTTCGAAAGGGTCTAACGAACTCCCCCGTTTTATTACAAGCTCAGTCTCTCGATCTCGACCTCGATTCTTGGACAGATATTGTCGGTCTTTCCAAAAATGGCGAAGCTATATTATTACAAAACGATGGTCAAGGCAAACTGATTCAACAGATGAACCCTTTTGGGATCGATCTACCGAAAAATATCCAAGCGGTTCGAGTTGCAGATTTCGATGGCGATTATCAAAACGATCTCCTCATCTGGACCGAAGAGAACGGTCTGGAAATCCGCTACAATCTGGGCAATGGCCATAATGCCATTCGACTGATTCTGTACGGGAAAAATCCGTACTACCCCCCTGCGGAAGTCCGAAGTAATCTGGAAGGGTTTGGTTCCTGGGTAGTCGTTCACGCTAAAGATTTATGGGCGGGTCAAGAATATACAACGCTCAGTGCTGGGTTAGGACAATCGTTATTACCATTAGATTTT
Source organism: Planctomycetota bacterium (assembly GCA_021809185.1). Taxonomy (GTDB): domain Bacteria; phylum Planctomycetota; class Planctomycetia; order Gemmatales; family Gemmataceae; genus JAKBAI01. Next base: position 6,887 of record JAKBAI010000185.1, on the reverse strand, counting down.
GGGATTGGAACTCATAGCCAGGCAGAAACGATTCGCATTCGTTGGCCAGATTTAATCCCTCAAGCAGAAATCAATTATCCTGCTCGCAAGACGCTTCACGTGGTGGAATGGAACCGCAAACCGACCTCCTGCCCTACCATTTTTGGTTGGGACGGAGAAAAATATCTATTTATTACCGATACTCTGGGAGCAGGTTCAGTTGGAGAAACAGGGCCAGATGGGAATTGCCGACCTCCACGACCTGAAGAAACGGTCGCTCTAGGCAAAAATATTCTCCAGCCCAAAAATGGCTTTTACTCGATCAAAATTGCGGAACCGATGGATGAAGTGATGTATCTGGATCGTGTTCAGCTCGTCATCGTGGATCATCCATCAGAAACGGAAGTTCTTCCCGATGAACGATTTGTCTTCTCTGATCCGTGGCCGAGCCAGAAACTCTGGTTGATGAATAATCCTATTTTCCCTACAAAAGTGATCGACCACCGTGGCAAAGATCAAACTAAAACTTTACGCTATCGAGATCATGTTTTCGTCAATGATTTCGCTCATCGAACTTGGATGGGATTTGCTGAACGTCATTGGCTAGAACTCGACTTTGGCCAACAGCTTAATTACCTATCTTCTGACCAAGACTTCGCGATCTGTTTAGCGGGCTGGACCGACTATGCTTTTCCAGAAACAATTTTTGCCGCCCATCAAGCCAATATTCACATGGAACCTGCTATTTTGGAGGCTCAGCTCACAGATGGTACTTGGAAAAAAATAGCAGAATTGGGATTGCCCGCGGGATTCCCACGAATGATGACTAGAAATCTTAAAGGACTGCTTCCCAAAAACTGTTCCAAACTTAGAATTCAGACAAATTTACAAATCTATTGGGATCAAATTTATCTTGCTCGCATTCAAGATACCATTCCCGAAATTCCCCCAAATCGATTAGATAAAAAAAGTGAAAACAATAAATTAACCTCCACAAAAACCTTTATCTTAGAACCAGAAAAGTCGACTTTGCAATCCCGCGGTCTATTGCAGGAAATCTCGCGCGGGAAAGGCCACCCCGTAACCTATGATGATAATAGGACGGAGATGGTTCCAGTAACTCCTTGGCGTGGTCGATTCACTCGATTGGGGGATGTTACGCCACTATTACAAAAAACCGATGACCATTTTGTTGTTGCTGGACCAGGGGACGAAGTAACTCTCCAATTTTCAGCGGAAAATATTCCCCCATTACCTCAAGGATTTGTCCGTTCCTTTATCCTGAAAAGTTGGGGCTACTGTAAAGATAGTGATAGCTTTACCAAAGGGTTTGGGGAAGTATATCCACTGCCCTATCGAGCAATGAAAGAATATCCACCAACGAAGCCAAATCCCGATCGATCGCAAATCGAGTACGATCGACTCTGGAATACGAGACCCGGTGCGGGAGGATCTTGATAGTCCCAAAAAAGATAACTCATCCGGTATTGAAAAAGTTAAATCTTTACTTTGAGTTTAATTCATTCTAGGATACTTGTCCCATATATTGTCTCATAACCGTCTCACATAATTCGGAACCTTGGCGATTTCTAGCAGTTTTTTTCACTAGCAACAGAAATCACAAAAAGTGGTCTCAGAGAAGTAGCGTCGGGAAAGATGGGGAAGTGTGTTGATTTGAGATTTTCAAGATCACTGAGGAACAAAGAAATAAGGAAACAAGGAAACAAGGAATACATAATAGGGATTTTGTTTTCCCCGATTCTGAATTCCCTTCGCCGCTAAATAATCTTGATTATCCGATTTGCAGATTCCAGCTTCATCGAGTTGATAAATGCTCTCATGAGTTCCTCTGGAACCTCCTTCTCATTTCTAGTTACGACATATAGCTCAAACTCATAGATGACCATATTCACATCAGAAAGTAATCCAGTACCAAAAAAGTTTGAAGAAAGGTTTGAGATTCATGATCGTGACTATTCTAAGACGATAATCGTTTTCCCACAACGATTCAAATATCACTTTTTGGATCCTCCATCGGACGAATAAATCTTCATATTCAGGTTTAAAGCTATAAATTTTGAAAATAATAATGGAAAAATGAAAAAAATTGATAAAAAGGATTGCAGTTTGTATTGAAGTTAGTTTATTATACTTATACCGCAGTTGTTTGCGCATCTGCGAGTCTCCTGAGGCGCTGTGGAGACAACGACTTCACAGCGCCCGTTTATTAACTTTTATATTGAATTAAATCTTCATATACTCTACTCAGATTTATTCTCCTCCCATTTCTCCAATTTATTTGAACAAATAAATTTTTCATGAAGCCAATTTAAGGCGTGTTATTTTTATACGAGTTTTCAATTCTCCAAAGACTCATTATCGAAATCAGTTCAGGTCGTATTCCCATGCTAATTAAAAAAATAACTTTTTACCCTGAACCTGGACTACCCTGCTCTGTCTATTTCAAAACCTAGAACAAGTTCAAACATACAAAGAACAAAGAAAATTATTATACAACAAATGCTAATATTTAGAACCAACGGGCGCTAGTCTCGATGTTTAACAGATTACGATCGAGGATCAGAACTGATATTTACAGAATCGTTTAATTCTTCAATAAATTTTTAATAGACCTCGGAACTAAACCGAGTATTTTCCAATATTTTAATTAAGCATTACGTGAACCACTAAAAAACCCATCGGATAGTTTTCGAATTATTCAAAGTGGATTGTATTCGTTCAAATGATGATGAGCCATGAAAAGTCAACGCAATCATAGATGGAAGGGATCTCAGCAAGAGTCCTCTCTAAAAAGGATAATTGCCTCGAAACGTTGTGAACGGCGAAGAATAAATCGCAATGCTCGAGCTTCCCAAGCGCAATATAGCAATACGCTGAATCAGATTTTAAAGGATGCTAGAAAAACCCGGCATTTTCATCAGGTGATTCGACTCCTCTTTTCGGATCGTCAACATGAACTCCATGCCAATAGTAAATCTCATGATCACATCAAGAACTTGATATGGTTAAAGAAAGAATTAGAAAAGAACCGATCTTCACCGCCGATTCCATTGATCGATATGCTACTTCATCTGGAGAATGTTGGTTGCAAATTCTATCGAGCAAAATCATCCACTGGGTTCATGTATGCTTTGAAGAATATTATCGAGCGAAGTAAAGATTGGATTCGTCCAATCTTTGGTTGGAAGCCCATTAGCCAGAATCCTCATAAACAATTACATCATTTGATAAGATACTTATTTACAAAATTCGATGTGCCCGAATTTCTGAATACCGCCTGGATGAATAACGATAAAAGGTATCAAAGAGAACAGAACTGGCTTTTGCACATCGGAAATGGGAGAAATATAAGAACCGCACCCGATTTACCGCTTCCATTAACAAAACGATTAGCGCATTATTTTCTTCAATCTCCAAGCGAATACACGATCGATGGCGCTTTTCGATGGGCTCAGATCCGATCGATGGGGGGAAGTCGATCCTTTACCAAATCAGTCATGGCCTGTTATATAGCCGAGGAATTTAAATATGCTGATTTTTGGTTGAGCGTTTATCGTTGGCTGATTGCTAATCCCTCTTTTCCCGTCAAGGAATACCAATCGTTATTTGAATTTCTCTATGCCGAGAAATTCTACCGATCAATACCAGATGAGGATTGGACGATTAATAAATACTATCCACGCCAACCCAATCTCTCTATGAGTGGCCGTACCACCGAAAGCCTACTGAAACAAATCAAGCTGAGCAGGGAAAGAATCAACAGAGAGGATTGTGGTCTAGCCAATCGAACTTGGAAAGGCACCAGTTTTCTTGATTGCCCTGAATGGAAATTTGAAGAAGATAAAATGATATATTCCATTCAAGAACTGCTTAAAGAAAAGGATCTTATGGAAGAAGGGAAAGCGATGCAGCATTGTGTCGCTAGTTACGCAACATCTTGCTTCCAAAGATATTCTTCTATCTGGTCCCTTCGCCGTCAAGATTGTCTTACAGGAAGACGTAAACGATTAGTTACCATCGAAGTAAATCCGCAGAAAAAAACGATTGTACAAATCAAAGGCAGATCGAATCGTGCACCAGAATTAGCAGAATTGACAATTATAAAGAAATGGAGCCAACAAGCAAAAATCGACTTCGGGGTAAACTACTCGGCTTAGAACCGAACTGATAATAGGATAACTGCCGATTTTTGACTAGGTTTACTTTTAGTCGCCAAGATTGAACTCAGAAAAGAGATGACTCGGAAAATAGGGATGTTAATCAAATTTTGCCACAAAGGTCACAGAGAAATATTAAATAGAGAAATTGCAAACGCCGATTCTGAATTTCCTCACGAGCTGATTCCTTGACTTTCAAGGACAAAGATTCGCGCTATACCAAATTGATCAATCCAATATTGATCAATTTGGTATTGATTAAACCTATATTGATTAAACCAATCAGGATTTTCTCTATAGGATCTCTAAAGCTAAATACTTTTGAGTTTCAGATAACCCGGTGAGTAAATCAATGCCCTGTTCGTCGCTGGTAAGAATCATGGCTCGCGATAGAGACTATCTACCTTTGCGGAAATTTCGGCGATCGACTTCGCCCCAGTATCCACCAATGATATAGGGATATTTTCCAGGGGTAACGTGATAATGCCAACCGTGAACCTCATCGTAGTGCATATTAAATTCGTTCAGTGCGTTTTTCTTTAAATCTTTGGCCATTAGAGATTTGGCTTCATAAGGGCCGTAGATCGGGAAGCCATCGAAAGCAAAGCCAATTAATGGAGAATGGGTCATCCCTTCATCAACGAATGGAGATTTAACGCAAACAGGATATTTATGATAATGGTAGCGATTGTCTGGACTAGGGTGGCCGCAACAACGATCCATCAGATTGGTTGCATCAAAATTATCGGCATCAAAAGGATTATAAAATACGACTCCATTAATGGCAATTCCGGTCGATCCCATCGGTAAAGCTCGATTCGAGTTCGTTTTGTCCATCGCAATCGCATTGGGATTGCGTTTTGGCGCTAGAGGTAGATAATAGGTATAATTGTGTTCTTGAATATAAGAAGGGTTCCCCATTTTTCCACCGTTTCGATATTCTGGGAATTGTGCAGTAGGGTGATTGGGAATATTTTTAGCATGAACAATCATCATCTGTTTATCTCGAAATTCGATAACGACATTGTCGGGAATGAATCGATCTTTACTCACTTGATTCCCTTGAATATCGAGATACCCCGTTCGAAGCCACGCAGTCATATTTTCATAAAAGGGATTCGTCCAATTTCCATCTTTATAAAAGAGTCGATTGGCGTTGCTTGCATCGATTATAAGTGGATTCGTTGGTGAAATGGTTAACGATGGGGTGTTTGTAGGGGGGTTATAATACCATCTTCCCCCTAAATGAATTAATCGTTCGATAGGAACAGGGTCGGAAACAATCGAAGACCCTTTTTTGGGATTATTTTGCTTTGTTTCCATGGATTCGATCGGGTACAGTCGAATTTCAGAGACATAGAATTTGCTATATAACGCATTTTTTGCATGGCCATTCTTAAATCCTAATTGAATTTCTAGAGTATCGATTTCTGGGAAAGGTAAACGGAATTCAAAAGCAAAAGTTTTCCAAACTTCCCCTCCATTTTGATTCCAAAGTCCATTCACGGCCAATTCTTTTCGATCTTTCAATATCAGCGGATATAACTCCTTTTTTACACCATCCAGCGGGTTCGTTCCCTTTTGGCTAAAGTAATTCACTTGCAGAGTTAGACTATCGGAACTCAGATTAAAGTTTCGCTCTGCCATCCCTCGAAATGAGATTCGATACCAACGTTTTTTTTCTTCAGATTTGAGCGGATGAATAAACCGAATAGAACCAGAAGCGGACAAATTTGAAGAGTGGGAATCAAGAGCGATAGTTGCTGGCACAAATTCCTTGAATTGAATGGGGGGCTTGAATTCGACGTTCCCTTGTAGTTTCAATGATTTTGGTAGATTTTTACTTTCTCCAGGAAAGATAATTCCGAACTTATTTTGCACTTTTTCGAGATTGTCCCTTTGAAAGATAGGAAGATTGATACTTTTATTGTAATCGGAATTGATTGGATTGCTGGGTTGATCTGGTAAGTTCAACCCTTTTCGTTCGCCAGGTATACCAGGTCCATTTTTCTCAAAAGATCCTTTCGGGCGAAGTGTTGTCATCTGATTTAATTGTTCTTTGCTAAGGATCTTGTTCAGCTCGGCACTAACTTTATTCTCGAGCATTTTTAATTTCGTTCGCTGTTCCGGGGTTAATTCAAGAACCTCCATTGCAAAAGGTGGCAAAACCATCCCCGGTTTGAATTTCGGAGGGGATTTCTTTTCTTTAGAAAAAGGAAAATCTTTGTTTTCCTGAGGGGGTTGAGCTTCAATCGTTAGAAAAAAAATAAAAAGACTCGATAGAGTCAAAATACCAAAAATAGTTCTTTGCACGATCATTTTCCTATTCAAAATAGAGATATTCTCTAAATATAATGAAGTTATTTAAAGACAAAATGAAATCTGGTCATTATTTAACGTGAGGTTGTCTTTTGAATTCGTTCCCATGTCAAAATGTTTGTTGGGGGATATGAAATAACCGTCTACAAATAGGTTCTGCTTGCCGACCTAGACCCAAGATTTGTAATTTTTTCATTATGATAACCGAATGGTAACATTGTTTTTCTAGTTCTCCTGGCGATGCTCTCGCAAAAATCGAGCGGATCAAGAAGATGATAATCGGTCTCCCCCCTAAAAACTCGGTTGATCCCAGAAAAATGATTAAGTAAATGAGCCTGGAATGATAAAAATACCTCTTAAAGTTAAAAAGAAATTGTCATTTATAGGAAGAATTGATAAAACTATAGATCG
>JAKBAI010000184.1 GCA_021809185.1 Planctomycetota bacterium | reverse complement strand
CGATCAACCCCATAAATATAACCATCTTCAATAAAAGGGGTCATATTGATTGGATGCAATGAGGTAGAACGTTTACTGGTCCAAACAACTTTGGCACTGGTACCCGCTTCGTTCAACTCCAGTAAAGCCCCAACATCTTCATTACCTGCGGCAAAGATATATTTGCCTGATAATCGCGGTGCCATTATGGCCATCGCATACTTGGGAGCGAGAGGGACCGTCCAGATCAATGTACCCGAATCGGGATTTAAACTATTGATGGAACTGCCATGCCAAATAATTAACTGCTTTTTCCCAGCGAATTCGATCAAAGTAGGTGGAGAATAGCCCTGTTCTTCGGCATCTAATGATTTCCAAAGCTCTTTTCCCGTATCTTTATCGAAAGCAACTGCAAGAGAATCCTTACCACCGACAATACAGATCACTTTATTACCATACACTAATGGATGACCTGAGAAACCCCAGAGAGGTACTTTAGCTCCATAATCTTTAACAAAATTTTTAGCCCAAACCACGTTCCCTGTTTTTACTTCAAAACAATGCAGATCCCCTTGAGTTCCTAGGAGATAGACTTTATCTCCTGAAACCGTTGGAGTGCATCGCGGTCCAGAGGGATACGATACGGTATATTCACAGGGATATTCCGCTGTCCAGAGAATTTTCCCCGTATTTTCTTCTAAACAATGAAGTCTTTCTTTCCCCTTAAATTTTGCTCGAGCGAAATTATCTTTTTTCACAGCTCCGTTGGCAGAGAAATCAGGAACAAATACTTTCCCTTGGGTTACTGCTGGACCTGCGTAGCCCCCTTCAATAGGAGTGTGCCATATGATTTTTGGCCCTTTTTCAGGAAATCGATCAATTATCCCTGTTTCTCGCCAAATTCCATCTCTCTTTGATCCCATCCATTGCGGCCAATCATCCGAGTAAACAGAAAAACTAGAAAATAAACAAACTAAACCAACTGCTAATCGACGAACCATGAACTCTCCTTTTCCAAAAAGTTACGGGAATTATCCGTTCTTTATCAGTTTATAAGATCATCCGTATTCTGAACAGGGATAAGCAATGAATCATCAAATGCACCAGAGTTTCTCTTTCGTTTCATGATTGATCTAAAATCCTTACGAGACTCGAATCTTGAAATTATATTTTTCGATTATTTTTTGCGTATGACCATCGCAAAACAGCAATCCAATTCAGGGATTAATGACCTATTTAGATCGAAAAAGGTTTCTTCTCTAAAATTACTTTATTTGAATCTTCAATGTAAAAAATGATTTGCTACTCAATCATCATTTTGATGGATTGGTCTAATTTTACTAAATAACTTTACTAAACAACTAAGAAAGAAGTAATTATCTGACTCTATTTGTTTAATGGATTTGCCTAACGATCTCATCAAATCAATTTCGATTAGAGAATTTCAAAATGAGTTTACTTTAGCTCATCAGCTCCTCGATTTTCAAATGAAAGAAAATAGATAATCATTCAGCGAGTTAAAATGGAGAAGAATAGGTTGCTATTTAAGGATTACGCTTTTCGAACAAAGTAGTATAATTGCAAGAAGTCTCTCGGTTTTCAAGGCTAAAGACATCCCCCTTGATTATCGATTGATAAATAGACAATCTCGCCAACAGACTTTTAGATTCAGAATATCTCGCCCCTTGCAAGATAAACTTGGATCGATAACATATTAAAAGTTTTGGGAATTGCTTATCTCTAGTTTTAAGATTTAAAGAAGAAACATGGATTTATCATTATTAAATTGGAGAATTGCAGTAACAGAAGGCCGCCAACTCCAAGAATTGTGCGGGTTGCTCGAAAAAGAGGGAGCAACCGTGATTTCTTGCCCAATGATCGAAATCGCTGACAGTCCAGAATCCGACAAGATAAATAGTTGGCTCAATAACTTATTTAACCAGCAATTTAGTTGGGTTCTATTTTCGACCGGGGAAGGAATCACCCGGCTAACACAATTCTCGAATCGAAATAGTCAACACGATTTATGGGTGAACGCCTTAAAAAAAACAAAGATAATGGTTCGAGGTCCAAAACCGGTCCAGGCATTAAAGTCTCTGCAAATTCAGCCGACGAAAATTGTTTCTCCTCCTACATCAGAAGGGTTGATCGAAGCTCTTAAAGCAGTTCAAACCGATGAAATTTTAGCCGAGCAATCAATCGGGTTGCAGTGGTATAAACCTGAAGAATCGATCGTAGAACAATATCTTCAGTCCATTGGTTGTAAGGTAAACACAATCGTTCCTTATATTTATCAACAAAAAAGTGATAATCAGGCTATCATCTCGCTGATTGAACAGCTCAGCGAGGGGTTAATACATATCTTGGTACTTACCAGTAGTCCTCAGCTTGATTTTCTTTATAAAGTCGCCCGGGAAAATCATCTTGTTGATAAGTTAGAAGTGGGTCTCCAGCGCACATTGATCGCTTCCGTTGGTCCAATGGTAACTCAAAAATTATCGGAATATGGACTGATTCCCACAATTGCCCCGGACCAAGGATTCGTTATGAAAAATCTAGTCCAGCAAATAAAAAAATATATTCAATCATTGAAAAAATAATCAGAAAATTTATCTTTCTTTAGGGCAAATTAAGATCGTTTTAGAGGATTCTAAAAAGTTACGAGATAAAACTGAATTCTCCCGCGAGATGAACATGAATTTGATAACACCATCAGATTTTCTTAGGAAGCACCGCTTCATCAAAGTGCTTACTCCTCTACCTGGAAAGCAATAAGACCATGATTGACATGCACATCCACGCTGTTCCCCCTCAGCTTCCTGGTGTTGGTTCTCTAAATCCTTGTCTGCGACTCCCTCCAGAAGAGGTTGCTAAACTGATTCAAGATGAAATGAGATCAGCAGGGATCCAGTATGTTCTGTCAATGGGTTCTCTTAGCTCTTCGATTGCTGATCCTCTTGGCATTCAATCGACTTTACGAATATCCTCTCGGGTTCCAGGAATGTTTGCTATCGGAATCGCTAATCCAGAACACAACGATGCCGCTTTCATCAGAGCGGCAGAATCTCAGATTTTAGAAGGGAAAGTAGTCGCTCTCAAGGCCTATCTTGGTTACCTTCATTACTATCCTTCCGATGTGGGGTACCATCCTTATTACAAATTAGCTGAAAAATATCATCTCCCGTTTATATTTCACACGGGGGATACCTATTCCCCCGAAGCAAAACTAAAGTTCGCTCATCCATTAGGGATCGATGAAGTTGCTGTCGATTTTCCTAACGTTTCGTTTGTGATTGCCCATGTTGGTAATCCCTGGATGCTAGATGCCGCAGAAATTGTTTACAAAAATCTGAATGTTTGGGCTGATTTATCAGGGCTTTTTATAGGCGATCAGAAAGATTTTAATGATCCAGATTGGCGATGCGAAGCAGAATCGATTGGCAAACGATTGAAAGAAGCCTTTGACTATTCTGCGCGACCAAACCGTTTTTTATATGGGAGTGACTGGCCTTTAGCTCCAATGAATATTTATAGGCAAATGATCCGCCAGACGATTCCTGAAAATTTTCATGAGCAGATTTTCTTTGAAAATGCTCAAAGATTATTCTTTCGGAATCAACTTAGTATAAAAAATCCTCGCTAATCATAGTTCTCTAGCAATTTAGATTGTCGCGGGTCAATAAAATCCCTAAAATGAACTAATCATTTTTTTCCTAAAACGACAAAACTCTCATCTTGTTTTCATAATAAAATTGTACATTATGACTAATATCACCTTGTAGGTGTGATAATTTGATCTGTTTGGTGCCAAAATATCGTATTTTGATTTTCGAAAATACCAATCGAATGGTACCACATCTTTTAAGGATTCGTTATGCGTAAAATAGTAGTACTCTCCTTCTTAACTATTATCCTCTTTATTGTGGCCACCGCAAATGCACAACGTGGAGGATTTGGATTTGGTGGCGGTGGTCCCAATTTATTAACCAACAAAAGTGTTCAAAAAGAGTTGAAACTTTCCGAAGATCAAATCTCTTCTATCGATGAAAAGATTACTAAACTTCGTGAAGAGATGAAAGCAAATTTCAAAGGATTCGGTAAAGGCGGTAATAAGGGAGGCAATAAAGGCGGCAATAAAGGGTTTGATATGAGTATCTTTCAAAAAATGATGAAAGAAAACAATGAAAAAATGGCAAAGGAACTTTACCCCGTTCTAAGTGCAGATCAGTTAAAACGATTCAAAGAAATTAATTATCAGGTAGTCGGAACTGCTGCATTCTCCGAAAAAGAGGTAATCGATAGCCTAAAAATTACTGAAGATCAAACCAAGAAGATTTCTTCGATTCAGGAGAAAATGAACTCGGAAATGGGTGAGCTTCGCGGAGCTATGTTCAAACAAGAAATCGATCGAGATGAATTCTCGAAAAAATCCGAATCCCTTCGTAAAGATACGGAAAGTCAAATCCAAGATGTTCTAACCAAAACTCAACAAACTGCTTATAAGCAAATGCTTGGTGAGCCATTCAAGATTGAATATCCTGCTTTTAATGGCGGAAAAGGTAAGTTTGGAAAAGGTAAGTTTGGAAAAGGGAAAAAGAAAGACGATTAATTAAATCGCTTGCAGCTAAATATTTACCCTTTAAGATTAATTTATTCACAAATATAGTTTTCTTTGACCAATGAGAAAGGTTTTTTCTCATTGGTTTTTTTATCGATTCCAAGCTGATAGAAAAAATTGATTGGATGTGCCCAGTTCATCAAAATAACATTTTTCACCTATTGTTGAAAAAAAATAGCCTTTTATCAAATATATTTTAAGCTATTTTTCGAACTTTTTGATCAAACCTGAAGTCCTCAAAAAAGAACAAAAAAAGTTCAATTTTGTTTGACAAGATTAGGCATTGTATTCCATATTTTAGAAAACATTTCATTGTTCTTAGTTAGGTGATAAAAGTATGGAATCGATTGAGCGGTTTTTTTCATATTCTTACCGATACATCCATTTCCATTATGGAATGATTGGGATAATTTTTGTGACTTTGGTATTGATAATCGTTTTTCTATCGGCTTACATTTGGGTCGACAGACGACGAATTTAATATTGAAGCTTGGGAATTCATTAAGATTTGGGAGTGATCCAATAGCCGAAATTGCGATTTTTTGGATAATATAAGCCACAGAAAAAGATAGTTCTTTATAAAGGAGATCGCCGAATGAATCTCCTTGCAAGTGATTTTTCGGGGCATAGGTTTCCTTGCCGAAATCTATTTTGTTCCCTATTGAAGTTATTCGATGAAGTTATTTGGTGAAGTTCATCGCTGAAGTTCATCCCAATTTGGGAGATCCTCGATTCGTTCTAAACCAAGTTTTTGCAAAAAACGTTTGGTAGTCCCATATAGAATCGGGCGACCGAGCGAGGAATCTCTCCCAACAGTCTTCACCCATCCCGATGCAACCAATTGCGAAAGAATCTCCCCTATTTGAACCCCGCGAATCTTTTCAATTTCAGCTCGCATTAATGGTTGTCGATAGGCGATAATCGTTAGAGTTTCCAGCGCTGCCCGAGAAAGTCCATCGGAATTATCCATTTTCTGAAGTGGGTGAAGCCAAGAATAATAATTTGGACGCAAGCGAAGTTGATAGCCCCCCGCAATGTCATCAATTTGAAATGGCGATTCATCCTGATGGTAATGCTCACGAAGTTTATTTATATTTTCCCTAGCCTCCATCGAATCAGCAAATCCACATAAAGTTACTAAACGTTTGACACTTAACGGTTCGCTAGAAACAAACAGAATAGCCTCTAATTTTGCTAGGTTTTCGTTTCTTATTAACGGTGACTTTTTTATCTTTTTTGCAACAATTTGCACCGCTCGGTTAGAATATTTAGTTCTTGAAGCCGATTTTAAGAACGGATTCTTGTTAATCCTCGTGCGATTCCGTGAAGTTCTATATGATTTCTTCATCGCTTTTACCTTAATTCCCTTAGTTCGATTTTATTCAAGTTCGCCAGATCTTTAAACGAACAAATATCGAGATCATGAAGTCTAAATGACAAGATAGGATAGTCGATGAGCCCATTTTATACTCTCTGAAAATTCATTCAAAGATCAATTTTGTTTTCAAGAGATCGATTCACACAATAAAAGGAATTTTTGAAGATCTTTTTTATCTAGCTTGCCAAAAAACGTTATCAAGATACACTTATAAAAATTCTTAATAAAATAGATTGGATGAGATTGTGATCAAATTCCTCGCGGATTTTCCGGCCCCGTACGGAGACATCGTCTACTATCTTCTATTTGCAATAATTTTATTATCTTTTATTGCTTTTTCCGTCATGTTTTTTATCTGGTTAGAAAGAAAATTATCCGCTCGAATGCAGGATCGCCTAGGACCAACTCGAACTGGGGGCAAGTTTGGTTGGTTGCAATCCCTTGCGGATACAATCAAATTGCTCACGAAAGAAGATACCAAACCGGCACTCGCCGATGGGGTTTTGTTTTATCTGGCTCCGTATGTCTCTTTCGCGGCCTCTTTCGCGGCATTCCTCGTTCTGCCTTTGGGTAGTAAAATGGTAGGTTATTCCTTACCCATTGCAGCATTTTTTATGTTATCGATCCTCTCCTCTGAAGTATTTGGAGTTATCCTAGCAGGTTATGCTTCTGCTGGGAAGTGGTCTTTATTCGGCGGTATTCGAGAAGCAGCGCAAGTTGTCAGTTATGAAATTCCACGGGGAATCTGTTTACTATTACCCGTGTTGATTGCTGGGAGTTTTGATTTAACCGAGATAACATCGGCTCAATCGGGGCCGTTTTGGAATTGGTTTATCTTTTACAATCCATTCACCTTTATCGGTTTCATCGTATTCTTTATCTGTATAACTGCGAGCTGCAAACGCGCCCCTTTCGATCTCGCTGAAGCAGAAAGTGAATTAGTTGCTGGGTTCCATACCGAATACAGTGGTTTGCGCTGGTCGTTCTTTTTCATGGCGGAATATGCCAGTATGTTTGCCATGAGTGCCCTAGCGAGTATTCTATTTTTGGGTGGATGGCATTGTGGCTTGATCGGCGGCGACGAAGTAACAGCTTTTGGCTCCATTGGCTATCTGTTGAATCTTATTTGTCTCGTTGGCAAAAGCTGGTTCTTGATTGCGGTGATGATGTGGATGCGGTGGTCCTTACCCCGAATTCGGATCGATCAGGTCATGATGATCTGCTTCAAATATCTCCTCCCTATTAGTTGTTTCTTACTCATTGGGGATGCTCTCTGGTTGTTGCTGTTTCCCACAAACTGGCAAATCTATTGGCAATACGCGATCGCCTTTACGATGATTTTTGTCAAACTTTCCACCATATTGCGTTTATTTACTAGCTCGAACACCACCCAACCAGGGAAACTTCCAGGGGCTTGGCAAAATCTTGAAACACCACTCATGTATCAAAAATTACACCATAATGTCAAACAACAACTTGCCAGCCCTCTTACTCAGCCCTCTCAATCAGCCTCTGACTAATGGAACTAACAATACTTAGAATGATTTCCCCGATATTAGGACTATAAACGAATGGAACTGGACGAAACGCTCTTTTATCTGATTGCCATCCCGATTGCGGTACTAGCTCTGATCATTGTTTTTACCACCCATATTGTTCGAGCAGCAATTTGGTTACTCTTCACATTGATTGGTACGGCTTTCCTTTACTTCTTGCTCGATGCGGCATTTGTTGCAGCTAGTCAATTGATGATCTATGTTGGGGGTATTCTGGTTTTGCTTATTTTTGCGATTATGTTAACCAACCAAAATCCTCTGAACAGACTTCCGATTTCCAAGCTCGATCGCGGTTTTTCGATCTTGTTCGTTCTTTTTTTGGGTCTGGGTATTTCCGTTGCTTTATATAATTCCCCCGTGATTTCAGGAAATGGTCAAAACAAGACAAACACCGATAGTAGTTCCAAAAAAAGTGAAGATCAGGACGAAAAAAACTCTTCACTTTCTAATGACCAGATTTCAGAAATTGGAACATCCTTCTTCGATTTGAACTCCAAAATTCCCTCTCAACCAATGCCCGGTTTCCCGGAAGGGTTTAAAGTCAATCGAAAATTACCCCCCAGGACAAACCAGGGCTATCTTTTACCTTTCGAATTAATATCGATTCATCTGCTGGTAATTTTAATTGGAGCAGCTTATCTAGCTCGTGCTAAATACAATAAGAATACCGAGAATGTTAGTCCCAGCGATACTATGGAATGAGGCTATGGAAATGTTACTGTCCACTTTGAACTTGAATCACTTTCTCTTACTATCGCTCTGGTTGCTCCTTTGTGGATTTCTCTGTATCTTTCGAAAAAGAAATGCGATCGGTATGCTGATCGGGGTAGAATTGATTTTGAACGCCGCGAATCTCAATTTGATTGCTTGTTCTTATTTTATTCCCAGTTTTCGTCTTGAAGGTCAGATTTTCACTCTGCTTGTCATCGTCCTTGCCGCAGGGGAAGCCGCAACGGCATTAGCTATCATTCTTGCTTTTTATCAATCTCATGGTACCGTCGATGTCGACCAGGGGACGGAACTGAAAGGCTAAATTTAAGACTTCATAAAATCGAATAGGCATCTCTCAAGAATGGATCGTATGAATAGATAGCTTAGCGAGAGATACCCAAAATGTATAACAACTAAGAGTTATGGGCAAAAGGTTATAGAATGGCAGATTTTTTTTCCTGGCTAAATACGGGAGCGGGTAGAATCTTTTTAGTGGCTACCTTTTTACCTCTATTCGGCTTTGTTGTTTTATTAATAGTTGCTTTGCTCCGAGCACTTACCGAACCTTATCGAACTAAGAATCCGTTCGCGCGGATGTTGTATCAGTGCATCGGTGGTGATAAACCGATTAAAACTGGGGCCCTATTTAGTATCATTATCATGTTGCTCTGTTTCGTTTTAAGCAGCTATGGCTTGAAACAGGTTCTAACAAAATCAGAAATCAAAACCACCGATTCAACAAATAAACTTGTAAAATCAGCAACAAACGAAAAGAAATCGGTCCGAACGTATCCCTATGCCGAAGCTATCGATTGGGTGAGAATCGGTAGTAACTCAACTGATGATTTTAGTCAAAGAGGCTTAGTGATTTCTTTAGGGTATCAGATCGATGAGTTAAACGCTCTCCTATTTACGATGGTGGCACTGATCGGTAGTTTGATCTTTATTTACTCCTATGGGTACATGGCCGAAGAGTCTCAACAAATTGTGCATGATCATGAAGTAAAAGCTCTTCACCCACTTTCTAAACATAATCTGCATAACCCAGATCCGCATGGCCCAGCAACTTCAAATGGTGATGATCAAAAGATTCTTAACCTATCTGCACAAGAAAAAAATAGTCACGATGAATCAGAACATCATGATGGATACCCCAGAAAAGGGCGCTTTGGTCGATTTTTCCTGTATTTATTACTTTTCTGTTTTTCGATGTTTAATCTTTTAATCGCTGATAGCTTACTACAAATTTTTATATCATGGGAGCTAGTCGGAATCTGCTCCTTTTTTTTGATTGGCTTTTATTATGAACGAAAAAGTGCTACCGATGCAGCGAATAAAGCGTTCATTGTCAATCGTATCGGGGATGCCGGCTTTTTGATTGCTTTGGGAATTATCTGGTCTTACTTCGGAACATTCTCACTAACGGAAATTAAAACAAAACTCTACTGCCCTGCCTACGACACCCACGGCCAATCCCCTCCAGGAAATCGAATTGGCACCATTCTCCAGGGAACTCCCATCAATGAATCAAGTAAAGGATCGGGTAAAGAATCGAACAATGAATACCAACTAACCGACCCTGAAAGCAAGGGGAAGGAAACAATTTTATTAGTCCCGCATCACTGGCATCAAAACGATATACGCAAAAAAATAGTTTCAGCCGATGCCGATCTTGCTGGCAGTAGCGATGAAGAATTTACCCCTTTCCCTTACTGGGTTTTCGTATTAATGGGTGCAGGTCTGTTTCTGGGATGTATCGGCAAATCTGCACAATTCCCGTTACATATTTGGTTACCTGATGCCATGGAAGGCCCCACCCCCGTGAGTGCTCTGATCCATGCAGCAACCATGGTCGCTGCGGGGGTCTATCTGGTTGCAAGGGCCTTCCCTTTATTCGCACCAGAAGTTCTTCAGGGAGTTGCTATTATTGGTACAATCACGCTATTCTTAGCTGCGACGATTGCGGTAGCCATGAACGATCTCAAACGTATCCTCGCTTATTCGACAGTTTCTCAGTTAGGCTATATGATGCTGGGTCTTGGGGTTGGCAGCTGGTCCGGAGGGATATTCCATCTCCTTACACATGCGTTCTTTAAAGCCCTCTTATTCCTTGGAGCTGGAAGTGTTATTTTAGCCTGCCACCATCAACAAGATATTCGCTTCATGGGGGGATTGCGAAAAAAGATGCCGATTACTTCCTTCACCATGTTCATTGCTATATTAGCTATCACCGGTACCCCTTTTTTCAGTGGTTGGTACAGTAAAGAACTCATTCTTGGTCAAACTCTTGGCTATGCCTTGGAAAATCCAGTCTTTTTCCCTTTATATCTTATAGCTCTTCTTACAGCAGGATTGACAGCTTTTTATATGTTCCGCCTATGGTTCTATGTTTTCGCTGGAGAAAGTCGAGCAGAGAAAAAAGCCCCCCCTGTTCATGAATCTCCGCTAGTTTTGACGATTCCCCTAATGATTTTAGCCATTGGGGCTTTCGGCATCGCTTGGGGATTCCCGCTATACGATATTGAAGCGAGTGCTTTGCTTGCACAAATTAAAAAATCGGAACCGTCGATGGTTGCCCAAACGTTTGCTGGAAGTAACCATCGCGCGGAGGAATATCATCTCATAAATGGGATCCTTGCTTTATTGGTAGCAGCATTTGGAGTGGTTATCGCCTTTTTGCTTTATGGTAAAAAATCGCTTCCGCTCGAGAAAAAGACTAACCCCATTTCTGCTTTTCTAGAAAATCGTTGGTACCTGGATTGGCTCTATGCAAAGATCGTTCTTGCCCCTGCTCTACTGATTTGCCGAGTGATTACCGTTTTTGATAAACGTCCTCTAGACCCTCAAACCTCGAAG
>JAKBAI010000013.1 GCA_021809185.1 Planctomycetota bacterium | reverse complement strand
GACAACTGGGCAGGGGGGGACTATGAAATCCAAAGGCCTCGATAAGCATGGTATACGGGATTACGACCGCAACCGGACCAGGTTCCCCTGCGCGCGCCAGGGCAAAGGCTTTTCGAATGGTATCGGGGATCTGTGAAACATGTTCGATGTCATAGACCTCTTTTGTAACCGGTTTTAATAAC
The DNA here is from genome assembly GCA_021809185.1 of Planctomycetota bacterium. Taxonomy (GTDB): domain Bacteria; phylum Planctomycetota; class Planctomycetia; order Gemmatales; family Gemmataceae; genus JAKBAI01. Next base: position 46,000 of record JAKBAI010000013.1, on the reverse strand, counting down.
GCGATCTGATCTAAGCAATGCACCTGAAATGGCCGGTATTTGGCTCCGCGAGCAATGTCCCCCACAATGCAAACGATAGGAATAGAATCGATCAGAGCTTCCCCCAATCCACTCAGAGAATTGGTGACCCCAGGACCGGGGACAATGCACATCACTCCCGGTTTACCCGTCGATCGCGCATACCCATCCGCCATACAAGCAGCGGAAAATTCATGGGTAACTAGCAAATAGGGAAGATTTCGAGTTTTGAACGCATCCCACAGTTCATTTTCCTGCGCACCGGGAATTCCATAGACACATTCGGTCCCTTCTTGAATCAAGGTCTCGACGATCGACATCGCCCCGGTCATGCGCCCCTCTACCCAGCCATTTTGCCGGTGAACGGCTTTCTGGATCGGGCCTGCGGCGTTGGCGAGGGGGGGAGTTATTAGTTTGCTACCTAAAGCACTTCCTGCGACCGTCATTCCATACAATAAGTCTCTTCGAGAAAATGACCAATCCATATTTTTCGCTTCCTTGGGAATTGGGCCGATTTTATTATTCCTGGATTATCTTTCGATTCTTTTTTCAAATCTGCCGTTTTTGCTCCAGGGAATCTTTAGTGTTCATCATTTCTGATTTTCTAATTCCATTACTTACCTCAAATTCGGCATTTTTCTTAAACAGGATAAACTTGGTAAAACCTTTTAGATAGTTTAATTGATAAATCAGGTTGATCTTGAGGATAATTCCAGGGAGATATGTTCCACCCTGTCTCCTCTTGGGATTTTCAAAAAAAATTCATAAAATCCTTTTATGATTCGATAATTTGAAATGAACTGGCTACAATCAGATATGATACAAAATGAAATAAAAGGGGATTGGTCCGAACTCCCCAGAGAATCGTTAGCAGTATTGGTGAGTGGCGGACTGGATAGTGCTATCTTATTAGCAGAATCCCTCCGTTTTTATAAGAGAGTGTTCCCGATTTACATCCAAAATGGCTTACATTGGGAAAATACAGAGTTGGTTTATCTAGGTGAATTTCTTCAGAGAATTGCTACCCCTGCTCTCGGGAAATTAACGGTCCTGCAACAACCGATTGAAGATGTCTACGGGGTGCATTGGAGTACCACGGGAGAAAATATCCCTGATGCCAATTCTGCGGACGATGCCGTTTTTTTACCTGGCCGAAATATTTTATTACTTACCAAATCGATCATTTGGTGCCATCTCCATAAAATTGATCATATCGCTTTGGCTCCTCTGGGTTCCAATCCTTTTCCAGATGCGACCCCTGCGTTTTTTCGGGAGTTTTCACAAGTGATGAATCAAGCGATTATGGGAAAAGTTAAAATCATCCGACCTTACGGTGCTCTGAATAAAGTTTCTGTTCTGCAAATCGGGAGAGATTTCCCCTTGGAGTGGACATTCTCCTGTATTCAACCTATAGATGGTGTGCATTGTGGTTGCTGTAATAAATGTGCAGAAAGAAAAATTGGTTTCCAATCCGCTCTCATGACGGATCCAACCGTTTATAAGAATTGATTCTAAAATTTTTATCGAGGAAATTAGTTTTGAGTGAAAGCCCGATTCTGGATCTGTGTTCAAAAAATCGATTCACAAAAATTGCTGGGTTTTTCACTACTAAGAAAGAGATAAACTATGTTTCGCGTAACGAGAGAAATAAATTTTTGTTATGGTCATCGGCTTTTGGAATATAACGGAAAGTGCCGTTTTTTACATGGCCATAACGGTAAAGCGTTGATTACTTTACAAACCAATTCTTTAGATTCATTAGGTATGGTTGTTGATTTTACCCACATTAAAAATATAGTTGGGAATTGGATCGATGAGACATTGGATCATCGAATGATCTTGCACCAAGATGATCCGATGCTTCCCGAAATGAAAAAGAGAGGGGAACCAGTTTTTACCATGGCTGTCAATCCTACAGCAGAGAATATCGCAAAACTTATCTTTGATCGATGCCGAGAATATCATCTTCCGGTAATCGAAGTAACTCTCTGGGAAACGGAGAGTTCCTACGCTACATATCCGCATCATTCAGTTTTTGTCAGACTAGGTTGTTGGAGATAAAATAGTTAGATAAATAAATCTGCTTCGAGTGATCTAATTTCAAGATTAAGAAATATAAAATCAAGACCTTTCTATTCTCAAACCATAATCCAATATCCTGCTAAGCAAATTATCCATTGAGACTAAACTTTCAGCCCATGTTTCTTTAGTAAGTTTCTTTAGTAATTCTCATCACTAATTCTCATCACTAAGTCTCTTCATTTAGATAATGATCTGCGTTGCTCCCCTCAATTTCGAATAAAGATTCACAGTAGCTTACCTAATGGATGCAATAAAAAATGATGCGAGTAAAAAACTTTAATTTTTTTTAAAGAAATCAAGCTTTTTATCGTTTTAGCTACGATTCAACCAATAGTTCAAATACCTAAAATATAACTGTTTAACTAAACATCCAAATTTGTTTATTTTATCATTTTAGTTGCTTGACTTACAAAAAACAGTGATTATTATAAATATGTTAAAGAATTAAATTTAATCATAAAGTTTAATTTTTAACTTCTTAGGTTCATTTTTTATACAAAATTTTCTGGATAGAGACAGGATGTCGGGAGTTACCAATGTCTACCATGACTGCCATTGAGATAGGAATATTGAGTCTATCTAAAACAATAAAAAAAATGCAATTCCCGACAAATGCTGTCGTCCAGCGATGTTATCCAGAATTGGAATATCTTGAAGAAAGGCTTGTATTGAGTCCTCCTCTTGGCGGTGGCGGATTTAGTGGTCCTGGCACATTTTCTACTTCCGAAGTCTTAACCGCAGGCGCGGCCATCAATATCCAAGCGAATCAGGGAACTTCGTTTACAGCTCCGGTTGCCAACTTCACTGATTCAATCGCAACACAAACGAGCGGCGATTTTGCTGGAACAATCAACTGGGGAGATGGCAGTCAGTCCGCTGGATCTATAACGCAAAATCCAGATGGTAGTTTTGAAGTGTCTGGCACACATACCTATTCGGCATCTGGGCTTGATTATGTCCAAAGCACGATTTCTGTTACCAATCCCGCCAATTTACCAATGACCGGTCGTTCGAATCCTCCCGCCAATTTAGTCGTTACCAACCCAGCAACAGTTGCCCCAGCTGCCCTTCAACCTGATCCTGGAAATGCCTCTTCTTCTTATACCCCCCAAGGGTTGCTCGATCTGATCTATGTCGATCACAATCATAATCTTTTTGAAGATATCAATGGTAAAATCAATTTTTATGGTGGTAACGTCCTTTCTGCTTCTATCGGTTATGGTCCTATGGGGAGGGTTTTGGATGTCGTTTATACGACTGGGGTTTTGGTTCAATTTGATGCTACAGGCATTCATAATCTAGGTGGAAATTATACTTCGGTTAGTATCACTTTTGATGCGACGGGTCAACTAGTGCGAGATCTGGTCGATCAGAATCATAACTTGATTCAGATCGATTCATCGGGAATACACACCATCAATGCTGGAAATATTCAAACCGTCAATGTTGCAAATATCAATGGTCAATTGGTCTATGATATTTCTTTTACGAATAATCAAGCCTACCAGCTTAGTTCCGCGGGTATCCTTTTCATCGGATCGAATATTTCTGCATTTTCCACTACATTCAATGGTACAGATCAGACCATTTTTGTTTCTTATGAAAATGGGGATAAGCAATTAAATACAGTTATGATCTAATTTGGATGGAATGAGATTGTATGGCTTAGAATTCCTGAGTTGATTCTTTTTGGTTAGGCCTTCCCTTTCAAATTCGAATCTTCTCAGTTGATTTTGTGTTTTTCGCTGTGTAAATCAAAAAAATCATTTTATCTGATTAATCGTCTTAATAATGACATATCTGATAAGCCATATGAGTGATTTTAGCTTTTATTTCTTCTTATTATACCTGTTTTAAACCCTTGACAAACGCTTGGACTTAATGAAAAATAAAAGGAAGAGCGTGAGTGAACGATTAAATTCTATTGTAATAAGAATTTTAGTCCTTATTTCAGGAAGAGATAGGAAGCTTAAGGATGGACTTGTAACTACCAACCCAACTAAAAAAGACCATGCCAAAATCTCATTTGAAAAACATCTTCGCACGAATTAAATCCCGATGGGATTTATTCCCTTTTTCGACTAATGTAATACAAGATTGTCCCAATAGAAATAATATTAGAAATAATGTAAAACTCGGAATAGAAAATCTGGAAACTCGATGGGTTCCAACGGGTTTTCCTGGCACAGAGGTTTTATCCGGGGGAACTGCAGTATCGATCCAGGCAATGGTTAATTCTTCATTTACTACTAATGTTGCCAATTTTACCGATAATGTAAATATTCGTGTTGCAGGAGATTTTTCGGCGAATATCAATTGGGGGGATGGGTCTCAATCCGCGGGGACCATCGTTCAAAATCCGGATGGGAGTTTTGAAGTTTCTGGGAGCCATACTTATTCCAGTTCCGGACTCGAATATGTTCGAACGACGGTATCCGAAATAGGTCCTCCTGCTTCCGAAGGGGGAGGAATCCCAGCAAATCTCAATGTTACCAACGTTGCCACTATCTCTCCTGTTGGGATTTCAGGAACAGGGGGCAGTGGATCTCCATCCCAACCTACTCCAACCCCCACTCCGATACCGCCCCCTTCACCCCCTTCGATTGAATCGGAAGGAATTCGAGCTACTTTCACACCGCAGGGAAATCTAGATGTTTTGTATGTGAATTCTCAACATCAGTTATTTGAAATATTCAACGGCAAAACCATGTTATTGGGTGGAGGGGTTCTTTCTGCTTCGCTTGCGTACGGTCCCGAAGGGAAGGTTATGGATGTAATCTACACCACCAATGTTTTAGTGCAATTCGATAGCGAAGGCATTCATGTACTTGGGGGCAATTTTATCTCGGTTAATACCAGTTTTGATCCTAATGGTAAACAGGTTTACGAGCTTGTCGATACCTCGAATAATTTATATCAGATCGATGAGCTAGGTTCTCATCATGTTACCAGCAATGTATTAAATGCAAGTGTTGCTTATATCACTGGCAAAGAAGTTTCGGATATTACTTTCACGGATCATAATGCTTATCAGGTTTCACCCTTGGGTACTAATTACCTTGGCAGTGGGATTTCTGCTGCGTCGACAACCAGTGATGGTTATTACCAGGTTACGGTGATTGCCTATCAGAATGGTCAAGTCTCTATTCAAAAACTATAGTTTTGATGTTCGGCAAGCGAATCTGTTTTTAGATGTTATTGAAAAAGTAGAAACCACCAGCTCGAGTGATAATCAAACTCGTTCTGGTGGTTTTCTGTTTAACGGTGACTAGCATTTTGGCAATCCAAAGAACTGTATTCATTTGAGAAAAAACATAGAGATTGAAAAATGAAGGATGTTAATGGCGGAATAAGAATTCTCTGGTATTGATCAAAGCCCAGAGAATATCTTCCCAAGCATGGCGCAAAGAATCCGATTCTTTGAGCTGTTTAAGTGCGGCTTCCCGTTCTTTAGACGTGGGCAAACGGGACAGAGTGGAGAGATATAATTCTTCTAAAATTTCAGAATCGGTTTTTTTGGCAAGGAGCAGTTGACCGATCCTATTATTGGGAGCAGCCAATTTTTCGTGAAGAGTAGTCCCATTGATTAATTGTAAAGCTTGAGACAAATTACTATCGGTTTCTCGTTCGCATTCGCAAGCCAATTCACGCGCTGGTTGCCCGAAGGTTTTCAAAAAGGGATGGTGAATTTCGCCATCGGGTAGTTGGATAGCTCGAGTACCGATGGGTAAGCCAGTAAATTTTTCCGGGATCTGAGTAATATCGCAAATAGCATCGAGCAATTGTTCAGCGCTCATCAGTTTGGTGTAGTAATGAGAAAAGAGTTTTTGATCGTCGCGGTTGCTATCGTTCAATTCAGCACTTAATTGATAGGTGTGAGAAGAGAGAATCGTCTGGATCAAATCACGCAAATCGTAGTGATGTTTCACAAAATGATCGGCAAGGGCATCGAGTAACTCATCGTTGGATGATGGGTTCGACTCGCGAAAATCATCGACGGGATCAACAATCCCCTTACCGAACAGATGAAACCAAGTTCGATTGACTATAGAACGAGCAAAAAACGGATTAGTCGAGGAAGTGATCCAATCGGCTAGAGAGTTTCTCCGGTCCAGATCAGCATCGATCTTGGGAGCACTTCCACCAAGATAGGTAGGGGGCATGGTATGATTCGTCCGAGGTTGAATCATTTCACCTTCACGAACCGAGTAGACCATGGTCGGGAACCTGGCTTCCATTTTCGAAAATAAGCTATGGTTGTTGCGAGGATCATTTTTTTGGCGGACACGAACAAACCAAGCCGCAAAGCCATAGTAGTCATCTTGAGTCCAACGTTCAAATGGATGATTGTGGCATTTGGCACATTGTAAGCGGACGCCAAGAAACAATTGAGCTGTTGTTTCTGCCAACGCTTCCGGGCCGCGCACAACGCGGTAGTAGTTGGTAGCAGGATTATTAAAACAGTTCCCTTGAGCCGTTAATAGTTCGCGCACCCAAACATCTACCGGGCGATTCTCTGCGAATTGATTGTAAAGCCATTTTTGAAAGGTGGTCGTCCCTTTGTATTGGATCATTTTTCGATTCGCTCGCAATAGATCTTCCCATTTCATCGTCCAAAAATCGAAGAATTCGGGGGAGCGAAGTAATTCGTCTATTTTATGTTGACGTTTCAATGCCGATTTTTCTAGGGAAAAGGATCGTATTTCAACCGGTGTGGGTAAACGACCACAAATATCTAAGTAGATCCTTCTTAGCCATTCATTGTCATTGGCATCGGAACTTGGATTGATATTCATTCGCTGTAAGCGCGGGAATATTTTTTCGTCGATAAAATTATAAGGTTTAGGGTTCGACCAAACAAATTCGGATTTAGGTTCCAACCAGGTTAAACGAATCGATTTCATCATCATTTGATAGCGTACTAAAATCGCAATTTCTCCGGGCTGTTTAAATTGGACCGTGCCGTCGCTATTCACCTCGGCAATCGCAGAATCACTACTCGAAAAAACGGTTAAAGGGGTCACATCTTTTTTGTCCTGATTTGAGAAACAAGCAATTACTTTGATCTGCTGTTTTTTGATGGGGGCGTATACGATCCGACTTCCAGGAATAACATCGAGGGAAATCAGCTTAGGGTGGTTTGCAGAGTCATCTGGCATATTTTGCTGAATCCAGTGAACGATTGTTGACGCTGGAATACTCTCAAGACCAAAACGGGCACCCCCCTCATGAGGAACTCTCCCCAGCGCTTTTTGCATCACTAAACTATCGATGGGGTGAAGCGTATCAATTCGTCGGCCATACATGTCACGGCTCAGTTGAATCAAATCACTTGCTGGATCATAGCCGCGAAGACTGAGTCGGAAGCCGTTTTTCCCGCTTGGGGTTCCGTGGCAAGCCCCCATGTTGCACCCAGCAACATTCAAGGATGGAATTACTTCATCTCGAAAACTTATCTTGCGAGGTTTTGTTTGATCTTGAACTAGATATGGTATCTCCAATCGAGTTCCTTCATATTCAACTATTAGTTTCCCTGATCCATCCTTTTTCGCGATTACTCGCCCGTTCCTATCTACTTCCAGTTTTGAAGAATCATCTGAGCGGAAGGCAACCAGACTGTTTATCTCCTGTTCAATTCCTTGTTCATTCTTGCCTAGAATTATTAGCTGAGTATTGGAGAGTAGTCCTTTTAATTCAACCTTTTCTGGAATGGATCGTAATTTTAAATCTTTTCTGCTTCCATTTGCTCTATTTGCCAGCGAGCTTGGAATGGAATGATTTAATGATTTTGCTTTCGATTTCAGTAGCAAATTCTGAGCGGATGGTTCAGATATTTTCTTTTGAATGGGACTAGAATTGAGCAGTTTATTTTCCAATTTCACGGAGGGTTGCGCTACTATTTTGCCTTCAGTATTTGGTTGAAAGAAGCAAATTCCAGCTAAGACCATTGAAATAAATAGAGAAAATTTCATATACGACTCCGGAGTGGCAATAAACAGCAGATCTTTTCAACGAATAAACTAATCAAATAACTAAAAAGATAGAACAACAGGTTCGATTTTTGGTAGGATAAAGAAATTCATTTCTTTTTATTAATTTAGTTTACCTTATAAACCCTTACTTGACCAGATGAGAATAAAAAAAATAGTTTTGGAATGAGATTCGCTGTAATCTTCAATAAGTGTTTGACGGAGAAATGATAAGAGTTTTTAGTTATTAAATTTCACCAAGAACTCAATGCCAATCCACAATAATCTACGCTTGGATTCTGATTCTATTAACTTGAGAAAATGGCGAAATTGATAATGAAGTAGATGATCAACTAGAAATCGTTGAGATTTAAAAGTTCGATTAAGAAAATTATCCTTTGAGAATTTAAAGAAGCATTGAAAAATCAACGCATAAATGTTCAAAAAACTTGGTTTCAGAAAGAATAAACTCAATATTTATGCTAGGATGATGATGACGAAATGATTACTTTGCTCAATAGATGTTAAATGATTGAGGGGTAAGTTGGGAATTTGACTTGTAATAACCCATCTATTTTTGATAAAATAATAATATTCAGGCAGAAATAAAAAGGTTGTTCCAAGCAAAAAATTGTTGGTTTTGTATAAGAAATTTATTTTGTTTGCATAAAAAAGTGGGTGTTCATCAAAAATGTTAGAAGCAAAGATCCTCTCTTTACCGTTAAATTTTCAATGGGGAGAATGATTACGTGACCGATTCCCAACCATCAAAAACCATTAGAATGGATGCTAAGTCATTTATTGAGAATATCAAACTTAGTCAGCTTATCCATGAAGATCGGTTGAATTCGTTATTGAAGGATTTACCTCCGACAGATCGAGGCAAACAAGTTGCAAGGTTTTTGGTTCAGAAAGGGTCACTCACCAAATTTCAGGCCGAACGCTTACTCGCAGGGCGCACGGATGGGTTTGTTATGGGGCAATACCGAATCCTTGATCAGATAGGAAAGGGAGGAATGGGACACGTCTTTAAAGCGGAACATATCACGATGAATCGAGTAGTCGCTTTAAAACTTTTGCATTCTTCCTTATTAAAAACAGAACGGGCTAGACAATTATTTGAGCGCGAAGTTCGAGCGGCAGCTCGTTTGAATCACCCCAATATCGTTACTGCATTTGATGCGAATCAGATGGGGGATCGTTGTTATCTCGTGATGGAATACGTTGATGGTCCCAATTTGCTTGATTTGGTTAAAGAAAAGGGGCAATTACCGATTTCACAAGCTTGTGATTATATTCGGCAGTCAGCTATAGGTTTAAATTATGCTCACGATTTGGGCATGGTCCACCGCGATATTAAACCAGCTAATCTGTTAGTTCAACAAGCCCCGGGTAAGGCCTCTTCACGTTCGACGATTGTAAAAATTCTTGATTTTGGCTTAGCGCGATTGCACTCTCCTGAATCGGGCAAATCAGCAGAGGAACAAGATTCTCTGATTGGTAAAAATACGGTTATGGGAACTCCCGATTATCTCTCTCCAGAACAAGCAAAAAATCTTCATCTTACCGATGCGCGATCCGATTTGTATAGTTTGGGGTGTACTTTTTATTATATTCTTAGTGGTTCGGTCCCTTTCCCTGGTGGAACGGTCCTTGAAAAAATGGTTCGTCAAACCAGAGATATGCCAGATTCTCTGTCAAAATATCGCAGCGATATCCCCGCGGATATTGAGGGTATTGTTTTTAAGCTGATGGCGAAAAATCCAAATGATCGATTCCAAACAGGCAATGAATTAGCTACTTATCTTGAAAAATATACTACTAGTGGAAGTAATAGTTGGGTTCGCTTACCATTGCTTCAGGAAAATACCCAGATCGATTGGACGGAATCGACCGGAATGGAACAATCTGCATTACTCCCTTCATTAGATCCGTGGAGTGGTTTAGATGGTAATTCTTCATCATCTGTTGAAGATGCAACAATCAGCAACGATAATAGTAATACTCAAATTCCCAAGAAATATAACCGTAAGCATAATACGAAGCAAAAAAAGGGATCGATGTGGGGCATCCTCATTATTCTGCTGGCATTGATCGTTACTGCACTAGCTCTGCTCGGAATTTTGGTGCTCGTTAAAATGACAACTGGTCAATCGATTAAAGAATCGCAATTGCAAAATAGTGTTATCTGTTGGAAAGTTTATTCAGAGCCTTGTCTTAGCTAATCACCAATCTAGTCGAATTCATTTTTCAAACAAAAAAGCGATAGCGTTTAATCCAAACGCCATCGCTTATAAATAAATTATTTCTTAGTTGCGGTTCATTTATTCTTTGCCAATGATTGATTTGATTTGGCTATTTGAAATTTCAAAATTTAGAAAGATCGTTTTGTCTTCCAGTTTAGGTGCGCTCTTTTTCAAAACCTCGATGACGGGTTTCATTGCAGGATTACTGCCCAGAAGTAGTGGAGCCGCTTGGAATAAGCTTGATACTTGTTCATGATAATTTTTGGCAACCTTGCTATCTGTTGTAACCAGATTTCCCGACAATTTTGCCCCTTTTTCCAGACTAAATTCAAGAGTAAGGGATTCAATCTTATCAAGATCTTTGGTTGCATCCCCAGTAGGAATAGGAAGTTTATCCAGTTTACCTGTTAAATAACCGGTAAACGAGAAAGCAGCTTTAGGATCTAATTTTTTGACCAGAGCGAGAAGTTTTGGATTCAGAACTGATTTTTTGGTGCCAGATGCAGCAGCAAAACCATCTGCGACAATGTTCTTATCTGAAGCAAGAATCAAATATTTACTATCGAGTAGGGCACCGTAGAGCGGTACAGGGGAATTGGGAACCATAATTTTGAAGCCTGATTTATCACCAATTTTTTGAACGGTAAACGTTTCATCTTTTTTGGCAATTTTTTCGAGGGAACCATTAATCTTGTTTACATCAAAGTTCCCTTTTAACAGAATAGTCCCTTTGGGATCGGAGTTGGTAGGATCGAATGGAGCCACCATATAAATGTGATTTAGATCTTTCAATGGGTCGATTCCCAACATGGAGGTAATATCCTTAACCTCTTTTTTGCCCAAAGCATCTTTAATCATGGTCATCGCATAATCTTTACACAGATCAGATGCTAAAAGGGCATCGATATTAATGTGAATAAAGACGTCATTATCTTTTGGGAAAAATGATTCAACTTCGTCGCCAGCTAAAAGTCGGGATGGGGAGAGTTGAATAATGCCAAGCGCAAAAATAGCAAGCAAAATCCCCAGTTTCTTACTAAAAGAGCGGTTTGTCGATTTAGTTAATGCCAAATTATTCGATTTTGGCAAGTAACGCGAAATTTTCATACTTTTTAATTCCTTTCTTGAACCAAGATTTTATCAGGGTCTTTCTATGGATTTTATAATCCTAGTGCTACCTCTTTTTGAAAATAATTGTTTCAACAAAATCAAAAAAAATTAAATAGTCAAATTATTTCATGTCTTGACAGACAAATCCTTTGAGATAGCGATTTTCTGGGCAACCTAGAAAAACAGGATGATCCGCTGTAGGTCCCAGACGATATAAAATTCGTAAGTCACGTTTTGCTTCTCGAGCGGCCAGCATTAACACCTCTTCGATCATCGATTCCTGAATATTGCCAGTACAACAAAAGACAATGAACAGCCCGTGATCTTGTAAAAGAGATAATCCAAGAGAATATAATCGCCGATAACCATTCAAAGCTGATTGTATCGAATCTCTCGAGTGAGAAAATTTTGGTGGATCTTGGATGATTAAATCAAATCGTTCTCCTTTCGCGATCAATTCATTCAGTTTGGTAAAACAATCCGATTTTTGAAAATCAATCTGATGAAAGTTATTGATCCTCGCATTTGTTCTAGCTAATTCAATTGCTGTGGTAGAACTATCGATCCCCAAAACGGAAGTTGCTCCCCCTTTCGCAGCTGATAAACTAAATCCCCCCGTATAACAAAAGCAATCCAAAACTTTTTTGCCATAAGATAATTGTGAAACAAGGGCACGGTTCTCACGTTGATCCAGAAAAAAACCGGTTTTTTGCCCCGTTCTAATCTGAACTTGAAAAAGGATCCCATTCTCTTCGATCGATAAGGTTTCTCGATCGGTTCCGCTCCAAAGAATCAAATGGTCGCTGGTTCCAATTTCCTTGGAGATTTCTTTATCTAAACGGACATAAATTTGATCGGGTTCAAGAATTTCTGATAACAATTGACAAAATAGGTCGCGGCGATGAAATAATGGAAGGGAAGAAATATGAGCCACTAATGAATTTCCATAGCGATCGACGGTCAATCCAGAAATCAGATCACCCTCGCTACAAATTAAGCGGCATCCGGTGTTAGGATGAAGAAGTTTTAACATTTTGCGCAGCTCGATCGCTTGCGAGATCCTTCTTTTCCAGAAGTTTCGATCGAGGTTCTCGTTTGGGTTCCATGAATAAAGTCTGGCCCGAATTCGACTTTGATCATCCCAGAGGCCGCGACCTAACCAACGCCCTTTTGGACAAAGTAGATCGATTTCGTCTCCTAATTTTGGTGAACCAAGTATTTTGTCAATCGCCTTAGGATAAACCCAGGGATGATGAGAGTAAAAAGGCTTCACTTTCCCAGAACGCAGAACAATCTGTTTTGGGGAAAGAGATGGGCCTTGATCTTGAGATTCAGAAAGATTGGTGCTAATAGTGTTCATTGAAAAGATCGAAAGAAAAAAGAATGAAACAGTATAATGAAACAGATTGAAGAGGGATGATTTCGAGAAAAAGAAATCAAATCTAAGTCAACGGCTATTTTGTTGAACACCTTCAATATAACGAATTGCTCGCGGTAAACCCAAAGGTAAAGTTTTACAATTTTGCAAGCTTTTTATTCGAATTAAAAGTTCATATTTGTTAATCGGTTTTGTGAGAAAATCGTCAGCGCCAACATCGACCGCTCGATCGACATCATTTAGTCCACTGAGAGCTGTGATCATTAATATTCCTAAGGACTGAGTTTTCGAATTTTGACGTAATTGGCGGCAAACTTCAAATCCACTTATTTTGGGCATCATCACATCCAAAAGCACGATATCTGGTAGCCACTCGTTCACTAATTGGAGCGTCTCTTCGCCGTGATGAGCGGTTCGAATTTCTAATGGGGTATCAGAAAGGTATGCTTCCAGCAATTCCAAACCTTGCGGATGGTCGTCAGAAAGGACAATTTTTCCTGGCTCGATCACAATAGACATTATTTACTCCGAAATTTCAACCATAATTTCTTATTTATGTTTTCCTGAAGGTCTATTTTATGAATTGAGAATAAATCTGAACAACATTTAAAGCGATAAGAGCAAATAAATCCGAAAAGAATAAAAACTCCAGGTTTTGGCCCGGAGTTTATTAAGAGAAAAACAAATAATAGTCAAAGTAATAGAGAAAAGAACTTAAAGTTGGAATTCTGGTCTGCGTTTTGCGAGCTGATTCTGCAAACGATTAACGATACTGGAGTGCATCTGACTAACTCTCGACTCACTCAGGTCCAGAGTGCTACCAATTTCCTTCATCGTCAAATCTTCGTAATAATAGAGAATCATAATCAGCCGTTCATTGCGATTAAGACCTCGAGTAATCAATCGCATGAGATCTCCATTTTGCAGCCGATGGGTTGGATCTTCAGCGCGTTTATCTTCAAGAATATCAATCTCTCGAACATCTTTATAGCTATCAGTCTCGAACCATTTTTTGTTAAGAGAGACCAGATTGACAGCGGTAGCTTCTCCAATCCATGAATCGATTTCATCGATTGGCACCCCTAGTTTATCCGCTAATTCTTCTGGGCGTGCCGGTCGGCCATGAGAGATCTCTAGTTCTTTACGAGCTGCTTCCATTTTGGTTGCTTTGGAACGGACCAATCGGGGCACCCAATCCATATTTCTCAATTCATCTAACATCGCCCCCCGGATTCGAGATACGCAATAGGTCTCAAATTTAACTTTGCGTTCCAGATCAAATGCCTCGATGGCATCCATCAATCCAAAAGTACCTGCACTAATTAAATCATCCAGTTCCACCCCATCTGGTAGTCTTGATCGAATCCTTTCGGCTATCCTTCGTACCAGAGGATGGTAATTTTCTAACAGGATATTCCTTAATTCTTCGGTCGGATTTTCACGAAAATCGCGCCAAACCTGCATTATATCGATAGTAGTTTTTGATACCATCGGGTTCCTCCCTGCCGTACGGTGGAACCTGGTTTTTGAAAACAAATCTCAAAACCGATCTGTTTCAATGGAACAATCCATTGATCCCCCCAAATGGTTTACAGAAATTTGTTTTCTGGAACCTTATCAAATGCGAACTAGATCCACCCCTGAAACGAATCGATATTGCTGATTCAATCTTTAATACCAACTTGTTTCATTGTTTTTGCAAGACAGAGAACTCCCCTGTTCTAGTCTTTCAATCCATTACTTGATGATCTACATTTCGTACTTGCAAAAGTTTCCTGCCAGGTCGGTTTCAACCGTACCCCATCTGGAATTGTCCCTAATAGGACGATCCATTCCCCTTCTTCGGTAATCAACAAAGAACATCTGAAGTCTTTTTTGGAGTTATTTGAAATCGGAAATTTATTTATTTGGATCTTTTGATATTTCTCTTATCTTTTACCATATCTTGGTCACCTTTGAGCCTATGCCTTTTCCCCAAAAGACATAGTTCTCGCAGGTTGAGAGACTAATAAAACTGGTAAAAGGGTAGCCGCTAAACAGTTTGAATTTGCAATTGTAAATTATACTCATATCCCTTCGGATCTGTTTGTAATAATTCCAGTGCTATTCCTCTGTTTTGCGTTCCTTTCGGTTTGATCCTATTTCTTTTTTCTTATTTCCCCCAAGACCTTTTCAGCTTTCTCATTGATGAGGCAGGTACATAATCGATGGTCTCATTTCTGTCCAGCGAATTCTGAGGAAGATTCCGAATTTTTTTCCAAATCAATAACCCGCATTTTCTTCAGGAAACTTCTTTTCGCCATCTTGCTCAAATCGTTTCTAGCGCTATGATAATTCTTGGAAGAGTCATGACCTCTCCAATCTAACCATCGGATAAATTCGAGTTTAGATCGATATATTTAATCAAAATCATGGGAGCTAAAATATGCGCGGAAAAGCGATTCGTCGATTGATCGGTCTTGGTTTTATTTTTTCGCTTTTTGTGACTATTCAGCACAAAATCAGCTTTGCTGCCGATAGTGAAGAAGGTGGCCTAACGGAATTAATCAAAAAAGATTCCGAACGAATTATTGGTCTCTTAAAGAATGGTCAGCCTGAGAAAAAAGCAATTAAAAGAATCAAATGTGGTTCGGTAATGATCGCCGCTTATGCCGAACATCTGCTAACATCAGGTAAAAAAGAGGCTAGCTTAATAGCCATTCGCGAAGCGGCTTTGGCTGTTTCCAAAGATGTTTCTGCCAAAAAATATGCAAACGCAGATAAGATAGCCAAAACTCTGTTAAATCCTGGAAAAGCCTCAACTGCCTCTTATAAAGCTGGGGAGTTGGTAAAATTGTCGAAATTAGATGTCGATACCCTGATGTCCCAATATGTAAAAACTGTATCCGGTGGGTTAAATATGGAAGCAGATATTCGATCGGCTTCGAAATCTGCTGCTAAAGTACCAGCACAAGATATTGCTCTTCGCGTCAAGATTACAGCAGATCTGATGATGACTATGGAACCAGATTCTGGTTTCCTTGGTGGAAAGAAAACGAAAGCGGCTTGGGTTCAGTTCTGTAAAGATATGAGTGGAGCTGCTGGAGAAGTTATGACGAATATCCCTTCGGGTGGAAAAAAGTTACAGAGTGCCTTTCTTAAATTAGATGGTACCTGTACCGCTTGTCACAATATCTTCAAAGAATAATAGCTTATCCCCTCATCGAACGGTTTTTTATTTCCTATACCTTGAAGTGTATAGGAAATAAAAAAGGATTGGGATAAAAACGATTGCCTTTCATTCCCAATCCAGCTCTTTTGAATAATATTTTTAGTTTCAAAATTCTTTTTCTTAGATTTTCTTCGATTGTTGATATCTTATTTCATTTCTCAAAATTTAAACGAGAAATTTTTTGACATCCCTCATATTTCACATCCCTAATTGTTGGGGATTCTCTTAAGTTCTGTTTAGAATTCTAAAGATCAGACCTATCATAACTGATATAAATTCTGGTAAGAAATCATTCTTCATCAAGATAGTCTAAGCGATTATACGATTATCTCGACAAGACTCGTTCGCTTAGAAAGTTTGATTTGATTAATGATAAAAACACGAAAATTTCAAAGGAGATAGTTTCAAATTCCCGTTCAATTTCGTGTTTTATGTAAAGGATCTAAATGACATAAGATCTAAATAAAAGAAGAACTAAATGATATAAGAACTAAATAATGGTCCCATCAGGGATTATAGAACCACGAGGTACAACAACAATTCCATCCCGAATCGAATATGCTTCGCACTCGAATTCCGTAATATGGTCTTGATTCGTAATTTTCACGTTGTTTCCGATTCGGCAGTCTTTGTCTAAGATTGCTCTTTCAATGATTGTATTATCGCCAATATTTAAATTGGGGATTTTTTTCTTATCGTTGTTGGCTCGTTCTGCATCGGTTTCGAATCGATCCGCACCAATCATAACCGTTTCGCGCAAGAAGCAATTTCTCCCAACTCGGGAACGAACACCCAACAAGGACTTTTCAATTTTAGTACCGGAGAGGACAACGCAACCATCGCTCACCAAACTCTGGTTGAGATTTGCTTGAACAATTCGAGCAGCAGGTAAAAATCGGGTCCGTGTATAAATTACCCCATCGGGTTCATGAAAATTAAACGGGGGATTGTCACTGGCGAGAGCGAGCGCGGAATCGTGATAAGATTTAATAGTACCGAGATCTTCCCAATAACCATCAAATAAATGAGTATGGATATGAATATCTTTAACTGCGGATGGAAAAATCTGGGATCCAAAATCATCGTGAGCACTATTGAGCATTTCTAGCAATGATTCTTTTTTGAAGATATAAATGCCCATGTTCGCCAAAAAATGCCGCTGGTTACAGGGGATATTTCTTGATTCCATCCAAGATGCGGGCATGAAATAGGGATCGCGTGCCTCTTTCGTTTTTGGTTTCTCACAAAAGTCGATGACTCTGCCTTTCTCATCTGCTCGTAAAACGCCTAATCCCGAAACTTCGCTTTCATGACGTGGAATAACTGCGAGAGTCACATCGGCATTGCTATCTTTATGTGTTTGAAATAACTCTCGGAAATCCATTCGATAGAGTTGATCACCTGCCAAAATGAGAATATCGGTTGCTGAATCTTCTTCGATTTGACGCCGATTCTGCCGAACCGCATCTGCGGTACCTTGATACCAGCTCGAACCGACCAAAGTTTGTTGCGCGGCGAGGATCTCAACAAACCCTCGACCAAAAATATCAAATTTGAAGGAATTCGTAATATGTTTATGTAAACTTACACTCAGGAATTGAGTTAAAACATAAATCCGATTCATACCACTATTGATACAATTGCTGATCGGTATATCGATTAATCGGTATTTCCCCGCAACAGGTACTGCCGGTTTACTTCGCAATTTTGTTAGCGGGAAAAGTCGAGCTCCTCGACCTCCACCAAGAATTAGACTTAATACGTTTCTCATGGAGAGACCTCATTTCATTTGGTTTAGATGGAACGCGATATAATTAATATTATCACACAAAAATAGAACTTAGTTGATCTGTTGCTAATATCTAAACCCTGTTCGGATTATTGTAATTTCGGTAGTTCAATTATAATTAATTTTCATTTAGTTTAAGCTTTGAAAAAATCAAATCTAGAGTGAATCGTATAATTTTTTTGGAAATCTGACTTGGATCAGAATAGGATTTAATTATTTCCTCAATGAGCATACCCCATTTAGGGTTCAAATATTAAATTGTCATAACGAGGAATATCGGGAGGTGAAAATCCAATTAAGATAAAATCTTAATTGGATTATTTTTCTCTTTTCTCCCAAGATCGGTTAATCTGAAACAGATTGTCCCATTTCTTATATTTAACTCAAAACTTGATTATTGTATTATGAGAATGAAATCCCTCGAAATCACCCAAATCGCAAAGAAAACTAGGGGAAAGTTATTGGAACTAAGAAAAAGTGAAGAAAAATGGGAAAGAAAGAAGATTGGTTCTTGCAATTCGATTATTCTATCGGTTAAAATAAATTAAATCTTGAACCTTGGCAGCAAGAACGATCTCTCATTCTCCAAAGAGTATCGAATTCGAAGAGTTTCGCCTTATGAATTCAGAATTCAAAATTCAGCTATTCCTCACTCTGAATCGAAGTTTGAGGAATTTCTATGCTTATTCAAAGATTCTATCTTTTGAGAATTTGCCTCTAGAGAATTTGCCTCTAAAGAATCTGTCTCTAGAGAATCTGCCTCTAGAGAATCTGCCTCTTAAAATCTATGCTTTCCAATATCGTCAATGGAGGTATTGAATAAAAAGCAAGAGCTAAAAGAATACAGCAGAAAGGTAAAATTTGTATGATTGTTCCTGTCCCTGCACTCGAAGCATCTGTTCTGGTCTTAAACAAGATGTTCATGGCCGTTCATATTACTTCCGTACGCCGGGCGTTTTGTCTGTTATTCAAAGAACTTGCTGAAGTGGTAACGATGGAAGAGGGCCAGTTCATCAGTTATGATCTTGAATCATGGAAAGAGTTGAGCGAGTTCCGTTCCAAAAACTTTCGTGAAGAGGAAGATGATTGGATTAGGACCGCAAGTTCCGAATGGCAAGTTCCGCGCGTTATTCGATTGCTGAGCTATGATCGAATGCCAAAACATACCGTCAAATTCAATCGGCGGAACATCTTTGCCCGCGACCACAATCAATGCCAGTATTGTGGGAAGAAATTTGCAACTTCGGAACTTAGTTTGGACCATGTTTTGCCACGGTCTCAAGGAGGGAAAACCACTTGGGACAATATTGTTTGTGCCTGCGTTGATTGCAATGTCCGCAAAGGAGGCCGAACGCCAAAACAGGCCCATATGACATTGATTCGCAAGCCTGAGAAGCCAAAACGATCTCCTCTTTTGAATTTGAAATTAACTCAGAAGAAATATCATTCTTGGCAGAATTTTCTGGATAACGCTTACTGGAGCGTTGAACTAAAGTAATCGATTCGATTTTCTGTTACAGAATTTCCTAAGTCTCCAAGTTGATAAACAACTAAAAGAATACGGATGAGTTACTAAAAATTCAAATTTTTGACGCGGATTTGTTCCTTCAATTTAAAATTGGCTTTGTAAACTAGCTTGCCGAGTTGAACTTGCAAAAGCACCACTCGGCAATTCTAGATTTCTCTTTACGATATACCAATAATCTTTAAACTATTAACTGTTAAACAATTAAAAATCGCCAACTACTTCTCCCCCAGCTATCGTTGCCAGTGCATCGTAAACAGGCATACTAATCGAGTTGTTGATCTGCTGGATATGCCCGTCACCAAAAAGGAATTGAACCCCAAGCGGATGTCGACTAGACATGGCATCGGCATCGGTGACGATGCGATCATTGGGCAAATGGGGACCACAATGTCCCAAAACGAAAGCAGAAGCCCCGGAGTAATTCCCTGGAGCTCGAATAGCGGGGTCGAGAGAATTAGTTATCGCTCCAATCCAAGTCGAATAAGACATTGTTATACTTCGTTCGCCAACAAAAAAAGTATTACTCAACCCATCGGTCACCGCTGCGATCGGATAGCCTTGCACGCCACGGATAAAAGCCCCGACATGAGGCGGAGTGGTAAAGTCATCAACACCGTCATTCCCATTGCATGCCACATAGCATGATTGTGTAATAATCCAAGTGTTCCCATTCCCGTCCCCAATGTTGAAACTCCCCACTTTTTGCTCGGAAGGGCAGAAGAACACGGAAAGAAATGTGTTTCGAATGTTGGGGGTGTTGCCAAGGTTCGAACCGGCATTTTGGGTAAATGAAATCCCAGCATAGAGATTGGATTGTTCTAGATAAGGTAAAATAAACGAACCCCAACCCCAACCCGGGCCATTATCTGGATTGGGCCAAGTTGCACTATCATAATAGCCTGGGGGAAAAGCGCTATTGGCATCATGATAACTGTGCAGTGCCAATCCGATCTGTTTAAGGTTATTTAAGCATTTAGCTCTGCTTGCTGCCTCTCTCACTTTCTGGACGGCAGGGAGAAGCAAGCCTATTAAAATTGCAATGATCGCAATGACTACTAATAATTCGATCAGTGTAAATCCACTTCGTTTCATATAAAATCTCCTCGACTCGCGAATAAAAATAATATGGAAATAGATCGCCTTTTCTGCGTTATTACCGCAGCGGCTATCTAAGAATAATTGTTTACGATGGATCATTTAGAATTTAAGATTTAGAGTCTTCGTGCTTAATCTTGCTAAATGATTTGCGCTAAAACAACGGAGCTGTTTGGCTGGCAATCAATAAAGCTAAATTAATGCCGATGACCTATTAGAACATGAGCGCCGATCGGATCGGATGATGTTCCTAAACGACTAAAAGATAGCAATAAGTCTAAGTGATCTAAATTGAAATGGAGCAAGAGGATCGTGGAGGGGGAGTCGAAGGGGGGAAACAGAGTTGATCGGGAAAATGATTTCTTGTTTGGATGATCTGATATGGTGAATCCCATAGAACTATCTGCTTCAAAAAATGGTGCAATGATGGCGGGATCGTTTTTAACCAGATTTCATTGATTCCGAAACAATTTTGTCTTTGGATCAATGGTCCATGATGTTTTTTTATAGGATTTTTAAGCGAGTTCGATTTGTAGCAGGGATCAATTTTATAATTGCTTCTAAAGTAAGAAGTCAACTGTTTTTCAATAGGGCACCAGGAATTAAGAATATGATTTAACCAGGACGAGCTATCAACGGGTGAAGCATTTTCTTTATTTAACTGAGGTTCATTGCAGCAGGAAATTTTCGTTTGAGTTTCCGGGTTCCTTTTAGGAGTGCTGATCGATTTTCGATCGTTCCAGCGGAATTGATTAATTTTAGAATCGCTGGATCCAGTGGAAAAAGGGAGACTAGATTTCGTTTCCAAGTGCTGGCAACATGAATTGCTTGACTGATCAACTTGAGAAGATCCAGCTTTTATTTTAGATAGATTATTGTTCGATACGTTAATTGGTGGGAAAACTGCTGAGATCGATTCTAATTCAGTAGAGGAGAACTGATGATCGTTAGCCCAGACCAGATGCTCTTCTCGATCGAAACAGCAACAATGCGACCAACAATCTTTAGCAGTTCGGCAACCGCATTGATGAAATTCGCAAGGATACGATGGGGCAATGGAACAATGGAATTTAGATTTTAAGAATTGTTGTGTAGAATCGGAAAGATGTTTTGAAAGAAAAATTTTTGTTTGTTGGATGGGTCGATATTCATAAAACCAATGTTGAATATACAGAAGTATATCAAAGCTGGAAAGAATATAAGCGAGCAATACTAGACGTATTGGCAAAAGAAATAACCAGCTTGTAAATATTTTTTTTGTGTGCATCTTTCATCAAACTAGAACAACTCCTTTATTCTAAAAAAAAGAATCAGAACGTCGACATAAAAAAGGAAAAAAATAACGGATCTTCTCACTAAGTAAGAGGATCCGTATGGAGGGAATTAATCAGTATATAATAGATTGATGTTCAAACGATATTTATAAATTAACGTTTGAACATCAATGACTATAAATTATTATTGAAGAAATAATTCACGAAAAGACAGAAAACTAGATCAATTCATTTACCAATTCTCGTTCATCTAAAACATACATAGGTCGTCCATTTCCATTAGGGAATGTCATGGAGGGATCGATTCCAAGAGCGTGGTAAATAGTTGCGAGAACATTGGAAACTTTGTAGGGACGATCTTTTGGAGTTTCACCTCGAGCCGAGCTGGTACCAATGGCCTGACCCATTTTCAAACCACCGCCAGCGATCATCGCCGACATGACAGGAGACCAGTGATCGCGTCCAGCGTTTCCATTCACTTTGGGTGTTCGACCAAATTCGCCCCAAACAACGGTGACCACATCGTCCTGGAGACCCCGATCGTGTAAATCTTGAATCAAATTAGCAATCCCACGATCGAGCATGGGGTTTTGTCTACGGAGCTGCTCGAAATTTCGGTCGTGAGTATCCCAACCACCGTATTGGAGAGTAACAAAGCCTACTCCAGCTTCGATTAAACGCCGAGCTTGCAAAAATGGTTCTAGTCCCTTATAGCGATCTCGAACACGTGGTTCTTCGTAGGAAAGATCGAGAGCTTTACGAGTGGTACCACTCGTTATCATGTCGAAAGCACGCTCATTGAAGGTATCCATCCCCTTCATGGTAGAAGTAGCATCTATTTCTCGCCGGATCGAATCGAAGGTTTGTAGGAGTACTTTTCTATCATTCAAGCGATCTTCTCGAACATCGCCACGCATTGCGAGGTTTGCCATTCCGGGACCACTCGGAGTAAATGCCCGATGAGCTACTCCAAGATATCCAGGTTCAAGCCCAACGGAAGCCCCTCGCAAACTCACAAACTGAGGAATTTCTGAATTGCCTGGTCGCAACTTAGAAATCACCGCACCCATCGATGGGTGATGAGCGGTCCGGTTTGTATTTTCAGAGTAACCAGTGGAGACGAGAGAATCGGAATGTTCATCGACGGAAACTAAAGATCGAATGACCGCCAATTTATCAAACATTTTTGCTTGTAGTGCAAAGTGTTCTGATAATTGGACCCCAGAAACATTCGTTGGAATCGCCTTAAATTCTCCACGAAACTCTGTAGGTGCCTCTGGTTTTGGGTCGTATGTATCGATGTGAGAAGGGCCACCAGGCAGATAGATCATGATTGCTGATTTAGGACGGCTCGTCTTGCTATTTGAAAGAGTATCTTGTTTCTTTGAATCCGCTGAGCGATTGGTTGTTCCCGCTGTTGCCTTTGCTCGAAGCAAATCGGCTAAAGTTAATCCAATGCCAAAGGCACCGATTTGTAAGAAGTTTCGTCGTTGCATCCCATCACAAAATGGAGTTGAAGATGATTTAGAGCATGAAAAAGAAATCATTGATCTTTCCTTTCGAAGGTTCGGAACCAATTTTTTTTACCTAAATTTATCTTGATTTTATTGAGTCCATAAAATCGATTAAAATTTATAAGAACTAAATACTAATTTTTGGATATTACCGTTTTCTCAAAATTATTTAAGAATAATATCTTAAATATTTACTATTTTGACAAATATTAAAGTTTGTTGAATTAGAGATTCAAAACAAACTAATAAATATACTCAAATATAGAATTTAGAAAAATTGGGTCGATTTAAGGTAGGAATATACGGCAGGTTTATTGTTTTAATCATTAATTCAAACAATTATAAATAGCATAACAACAAAAACAAAATTCAGCAAGTGTGAAATGTAAAAATTATCTATATTTTTTATTTTTTATTCAAATTAATAATATAATTAATTCTTAAATTGAAAAATCTAATTTTACGAATATCTAAGGCGACATGTCCTCAAATTAAATAATAGAGTCAAAAACTTGGACTTTTGACCAATTATCTTTATTTTCTGCAACAAATTGTTCGTGAGTATGATCAATCTGATAATCATCATGATATTTTTTTTCGGCGAAAATGATGTGCAAACTAACATCCCAATCGGTGATGTTAACATCTCGCTCCAGTGTTTTTTCTCTTGTTCCGCAAGCAAAAGAGATAATACCGGGTTGGATCGTCAAGTACTTTTTGCAAGCACTCAATAGCTGATCGATCGCTTCGGGGGAAGAGTTTTTCAAAGAAAAAAATACGTGATGTGCCAATGCCATAATTAGAAACCTATAAAAAAATTAAATCAATGAATACAATTCGATAGCAGTTTGATGGTTCTCAGTTTAATTAAAATTAATCAGAAATATTCTTAGATAATCAAAAATCGATTTAAGATTGTTAACGATAGAGAAATCAAATACTTAAAAAATCAATTCTTAGTTAATGGTTTGATTGAATACTTCAATTCATAGCCCCCTATATAAAACTCGGACGCTCGAAAGTCCATTAATTCTGGTTTCTCATCGAGTTCAAAAGGGTTCCAATCAATATAGAATTTTGATTGTAAAAAGGCCATAGAAACATTATCTAGTTGAGTACGAATGGGTATTGGCCGTTGTTGAAAGCGGAATTCATGAACAGATCCTACTTCTAACTGAAGCAGAACTTTCTTCAGATCTGGTTTTTCTCTTGTAATAACCCAAAACCCAATCGCGAGCTGAACGCGATCATAAAGAAACTTTATTCGTTTGAGTTTAGAGTTCTTCCAATATAATCTTTTCTGGAAGGTGGATAATTCACTAGAAGTTATCATTTGCATAAATCACATTTACCCACAAATAAACTTTGAAGAACTTCCCTATCTAATAAAAGATATGAGGTAATTAGAAAACATAGAAATAAAAAAAGCTATTAATCTTTAGAAAGATTAATAGCTTCCAAAATTCCTTAGATCATAATTCTAAGAAAGAATTAGAAATCGTTGCTGGCAGGAACAATGATTGGAGCATTGTTACTTGGAATTTGTTGGTAAGCACCAATTTTCGTCGGAACTGGTGGAGTAGTGGGAGTAGTGCTAGGCATTTTCTTTGGCAGATCTTTAGGAGGTGCAATTGGTTCCCCTGTTTTAGCAGGAGGAACAACAACTGTTCCCGTAGTTCCACATGAATCGCAAGTATTGCATGTGTCACAAGATTTTTTGCCAAATTTTCCTCTCAATTTTGAGAATAATCCCATTTTATGAGATGAACAAGGATCACATGGAGTTGCACAGCTACCACAGGTGGTGCTGGGTGCACAGCTCGCGACTGGTGCGGGGGTGCAAACAGGAGCTGGTGCACACACCGGAGTTGTGGCGCAGCCACAACTTGACCCTTTAGAGAACATTCCCTTAAATCTCGAAAACAGTTTTGGCTTGCCGTACCCGCAGGTATCACAAGCACTTCCACAACCTGCCGACATTCCACAACCGGTTCCACCACATGCAGATCCAGAGGATACAACCGCGGGAGCAGAAGTAACAGCAACAGGAGCAGGTGTATCACCAGCGAGCAATGCTGATGTTATTAACAGAAAAGCAGCATTCACTTGAATTTACCTCCGAAAAGAAATTGTCAGCAACATCCTGTAAAAGGTAACCATTAGGGATTCAACCAATTGCTTCTCAATTTCTAAGATTATCTTTACCCCTATCCTCTCAAGATCCGATCTAGGAGAATTACTTTATTAAAATCTTAGGGGTTTACTTACCCAAGTTTTTCGGTTGAATTTGTTTCTTTGCTTTAGTTAAATTTGCTAGAATCTCCAGGTAACCCAAGGTTTCTATGTTTGCTAAGTTCCGATTATTCTAAATCTTTGGAATATGTTTAATAATCCACTTTTATAGTTTGAATCAAAGAATTGAATGCGAGTGGTTTTGAGCGGCTATGTCTATATATTAAGAATGAATTTTGACTCAGATTCCGCAAATTCGTTAAGCCGATTTTAAGAAACTTCGTAATCAAAATTCGCGGTCATTCTAATCAAAATCTTGGAAATTATATTACCCAAAATCAACTACTAGTTCACCTCGATCAAGTCCTAAATGAATCTTCTCTTACGTAAAGGTAAAAGGTCTTCGAATTGAATGATAATCGATAATAAGATTCTGCTTAGATTAGTCATGGATCTAAGTCATGTGATATTGGAAAGTGGAATTAAAAATGAATATCATTGAGAATTGAGTGAATTTGGAGTGAAAAATGGAAAAAATATAGAGTGGGCGAATCGAAAGAGCGAAAGATAGAAAAGATTAAAAACCGGGAATAGGGGTGACCTTCAAGTTTGATTTAACTTTATTTCGAAGAATCTCGACAGGGACCGTTTTCCCAACTTGAACCAATCCCGCCGCATGATAAGTATCTGTTTCTGAATCGGTCCAACGACCATCAATGGTTAAGAGACGATCCCCAACTTTAATCCCTGCTTTTGCAGCGGGACTATCTGGAACCACGAAAGAAACATCGACACCTTCAGAATCATCTTTAGTCGCTTTGGTAACTTTCAATCCCCAATAACCGGTAGCAGCAACTATTTTTGGCTTGTTATTTTTGGAAGCTCCCATAATCGCATTCATCATGGACTCCATGACATCAGTAGGTTTATAGTTATTGGGGATGAAAGTGAGTTGTTTCGCTTGGTAGTCGACGGTCATTTTGAATTTTGCAAAGAAAGGGAAACCGACAATACCATCGATCGGACCATACTTTTTCTTGTAATATTGAGAGAACGCATTAACAGTAGGGTGATCTACTACAACGGCAGGGATATTCTTCGATATAACTTCTCCAATCTGGAGAGAAGCAATTTTTACTTGCCCCATCGGTCCAAAAGGGGAAAACATCGACCCTTTTTGTTTTTTCATGATGCCTGAATCTTTGGCAATGCGATTATTCAATAAGAGGGTCGGAGCTCCGGTATCAAAAATCAATTGATAAGGGCCTTTGTCGTTTAGTTTGACATTAACCAGAAAGTGCCCAGAAGGGAGCAATATAAATGGAACAATCGAAGGGGTTTCCTTCTCAGATTCCGAACTAGGATTGTTCTTTGGATCTTTACCAAAAATATTACTAGTTAAAAACAAGCAAGAAAGCAATGCGATAACGAGTCTCATTAGAACCCCTTTCCAAGTTGGATGGTTACTGTTTTCTGTTCTTCCGCTCGTTGGACTGTTAGTTCAATTTTTTCGTTTTCGTGACACTGATTGATGAATTTCCATAAATCTTTAGCGGAGTAAATTCGGTTTTTTTTAACTTTTAAGATCTTATCCCCTTTTTCGAGAGATGCTTTGGAAGCGGGGCTTTCGGGAAGAACAGCGAGAATCTCGGTGCTTTTGTCCCCATTCAACAAAATTCCAAACTGCCCCCGTGGTTTCATTTCAAAGTTGGGTCGCATTCCCATCAAGGGAGCAATAAATTTCATGATGTCCCCCATAAATTCTAACCCCCCTTGATCTGCTTTTCCTTTGAATCGCTGTAATTCCGGTGCTTGAAAGTCGAGTTTAGTCCAGTGGAGTTTATCTTGGGTAAAATCGTATTGAATACGGAATTGAGATAAGACATTGTACCCCAGAACACCATGAAGCTGGCATCCTGCTAAACCCATGGCATTCATTCCTTTCAATTGAAACATATCCGTAGAAAGCCCACTTATTTTGGGAATATCTACGCCCCCCTCGATCTGAAGATGAAATTCCCCGAAATCGTTTTTATCTAACTTCGCTTTTGCTTTCTTGGCAACCTCTTTTGACATAATCAAAGCGGGAGCACCCGTATCGATGATAAAATTGTATGGACCTGTTCCATTTAATTTTACTCGGACCAAAACATGTTTGGTATCGGTTAATCGAAAAGGTACTTCAAAAGAGTTCAAGACTTCTTTTGGAGGAGGCCCTAATTCAAATGGTTGTTCAACCAATTCAGATCCGGCATAGACCCGAATACTGGATACTCCAGGTATAACAAGGCATCCTAACAAAAAGATGGATGCAAAAAACCGCCAATGCTTCATTTTTTTCTCTACTTTCAATACAAATATTTTTATTAAATCATTATACTGAATTAGAACCTTTTTGTTTCTATAAACAGCGTTGATTTTTTCGAACTTCGATTAAATTAGAAACCGGTCGAGCCCTTGGAAATTCACTCGATGGAACCGATCGTTCTCAACAACTTGAAAAAAATAGAAATTACTCATTGTTTTTACGAACTTCATTCATCGTGAACTCCTCATTCTTAGGTTAAGTTATATAATAAAATTTTGGTAAGAATCGGTGAAGTTGTCTTCGATCGATTCAAGGAAATGATTTGAAAAATTGGGAACAATACGAATTTTTCTCATCGGAAAAGTATAGATCGATTCCTATAAAATGTTTAAGTAATCTAGAAGTGATGATTATTAGAGAGATTACTGGAGAGTTCTAGCCAAAATACGGTGTAGAGAAGCGAAACTATTGCTTATTGGTAAAAGGAACGCCGAGTGAAGGCGATTCCAAAAGCATAAAAAGTAACCGAGACAAGGATCGAGAAAAGGATTATTGATGAGTGATTGGCAGCGTACCCATACCTGTGGTGAATTGTGTGAAAACCTGGTAGGGACCATCGTCACCTTAAACGGATGGGTTAATACTATTCGAACCTATCCTGATCAAATATTTATCGATTTGCGAGATCGATACGGTATCACTCAGGTCGTAGCTGAAATCGATAATCCTCAAGTTTTTCAGATTGCTCAGACAATCAGTAGAGAGTTTGTCTTATCCGTTACGGGTCAAGTTTCGAAACGATTACCCGGCAAAGAAAACTTAAAGCTATCAACCGGTAAAGTAGAATTGAAGGTAAATAAAATCAAAATCTTGAACTCTTCGCCGGTTCCCCCGTTCGAAGTGACAGAATTTGGCAGCGAACTGGCCAATGAAGATTTAAGATTGCAATATAGATTCCTTGACCTGAGAAGAAAATCTCTTCAAGATACCTTGATCAAACGCCATTTAATCAATCATACGATACGAACATTCTTGAGCGACGAGGGTTTCTTGGAATTGGAAACTCCTTTGTTAGGGAAAAGTACTCCAGAAGGGGCGAGAGATTATCTAGTCCCTAGTCGAACGTTTCACGGAGAATTTTATGCTCTCCCACAATCGCCTCAGCTTTACAAGCAATTATTAATGGTTGCAGGATATGATAAATATTTTCAAATAGCAAGATGTTTACGAGATGAAGATTTACGAGCTGATCGCCAACCAGAGTTTACTCAGCTCGATTTGGAGATGTCGTTTATTGAAATAGAGAATATTTTCCAGGTTATAGAAAGGTTGACTCAAAAGATATTCCAGAATTGTCTAGGGATCACGATCCCGTTACCTTTACCAAAAATTTCGTATGCCGAAGCGATGACCAAATACGGCAGCGATAAACCGGACTTGCGTTTCGGATTACCAATTGTTGCGTTAGATGAGATTGTCGCGAGGTCGGAATTCAAAGTATTCAAAGATATATTGGCCAAAGGGGGAACGGTTCGGGGTATTAAAGCACCGAACGCCGCAGATAAGTTCTCCAATACCGATCTGAAACCAGGGGGTAAACTGGCAGAATTCGTAGCCAACTATGGGGCAAAAGGATTGGCCTGGTTGAAGGTTGAAGAGAGCAAATTTTCAGGATCGATCGAGAAGTTCTTTTCTCCAGAAGTCCAAGGAGATCTTCGCAAAGCTTTCGATGCGAAGGCAGGCGATGTGTTATTAATGGTGGCAGATCAAGAGCAAGTGGTGTGCGATGCCTTGGGTGCTTTAAGGTCGCACCTAGGTAACCTGCTAAAATGTTACACCAACTGGTGGGAAAAGGAAACTGCGCCCGTTGCAGAAGATTTTTCTATTGCCTGGGTTGTCGATTTTCCTTTATTCATGTGGGATGCCGAAGAGGGGCGATATGTTGCGAATCACCATCCGTTTACAGCCCCTCAAGATGATGATTTGACCTACTTAGAAACAGATCCCAAGAGAGTAAAAGCCAAAGCTTACGATCTAGTGATCAATGGATACGAGGTTGGTGGAGGATCGATTCGAATTCATTCCTCCGAGATCCAGCAAAAAATCTTTTCCATCTTAGGTATGGATGAAGAAAATGCCAGAAACCGCTTCGGTTTTCTGCTGGATGCTTTAAAATTCGGTGCTCCTCCTCATGGCGGTATCGCTTTAGGATTAGATCGCTGGGCGATGATGTTGGCAGGCACAACAAACATACGCGATGTGATCGCCTTCCCTAAAAATCAAAAAGGGCGAGATTTGATGACGGGTGCTCCTGCACCGGTGGAGACTCGCCAGTTGAAAGACTTGGGCTTGAAATAATTTTGCAATCTTTTTGAATCGTTCTGCACTATTTAGTCTGCACTAGATTAGATCGAATTGAAATTGAATAATTAGATTCGAATAATTAGATGTTTGTGCTTGCTGATAATCGGTTGGGTTCCGATAAGGATGAAGTGATTGATTTTATGTCTTATCGGAACACTCTTTTGAATCAATATCCAATTCATGATGGAATTTTAACGATACATGACACAGAAAACATGGGGTGGTCGATTTTCAGGAAATACCGATCATCGAGTAGAAGAATTTACGGAATCGATCCAGGTCGATCATCGCCTCTATCGCCAAGATATCGAAGCGAGTAAAGCGCATGCACGAATGTTGGCGAAGGTAGAACTGATTGGTCTGGATGAAGCAGAGCAGATCTGCCACCAGCTAGATGAGATTGGACAGGAAATTGAACAAAATCGGTTTCCTTTTTCGATCCAGCTCGAAGATATTCATACACACATCGAGAATGCGTTGATCGATCGTTTAGGAGATCTGGGCCGCAAGCTGCACACCGCTAGGAGTCGAAATGATCAGGTCGTTACCGATACGAAGTTATGGGTGCGAGATGCGATCGACCTATTAGATCAAAAGCTTCATGAATTGCAAAAAGTACTTTTGGAAATTGCGGAGAAATATAAAGATCTGGTTTTGCCGGGGTATACTCATTTACAAAGGGCGCAGCCTATTTTGGCAGCTCATTATTTTCTAGCTTACATTGAAAAATTCCACCGGGATCGAGATCGCCTTACCGATTGCCGCAAACGAGTTAATCAGATGCCGCTAGGGATTGCCGCATTAGCAGGGACATCTCTCCCCATTGATCGGAGTTTTACGGCGAGTTTATTGGATTTTTCCGAGGTAATGCGTAATAGCCTCGATGCTTCGAGCGATCGAGATTTTGCCGCGGAATTTCTATTCGATCTTGCCTTAATGGCTGTTCATCTAAGTAGTTGGGCCGAGGAATGGATTCTTTGGACTTCGACTGAATTTCAGTTTATCGATCTACCCGATGCGTTCTGTACCGGTTCGAGCATCATGCCCCATAAGAAAAATCCCGATGTGCTCGAATTGACCCGCGGTAAATCGGCTCGGGTGATCTCTTCCTTACAACAGATTTTTCTGCTCTTGAAGGCCCTACCTATGGCTTATAATCGTGATCTTCAGGAGGATAAACCGGCTATTTTCGATGCTTTCGATACGATTAAAAGCATCTTGGATGTCGTCACCCCGCTCATTCAACAGACAGAGTTCCGCCGAGAGGTAATCGCCAATCGTCTTGAAGATGGGTTTCTGGACGCCACCACTTTGATGGAATACTTCATTCGCCATGGAGTGCCGATGCGCTCGGCTCACGAAGCGGTCGGAAAATTAGTTCGCGAATGCGAACAGCGGCGGTGCCGATTGATTGAATTGCCGATCGATCGATTTGAATCGGTCTGTCCCGGTCAAGGAAAAGCGGTTTATCAGGTGCTCGGTGTCGAGAAAGCTTTAGCGGCGTTTGTTAGTGCGGGGTCCACCGGGCCGCTTGAAGTTGAAACGCAATTAAAAGTTTGGCAGCAAAAATTATAAGTTTGATTATAACTTTGATTATAGAGTTTATTCGACTTTTCTAAAAAATACTTAACTGAGAAAGAGACTTCTGTGGACCATTTTCATTATCGGAATCAGAAATTGTATTGTGAAGAAATTCCCGTATCCGATTTGGCTAAAGAATATGGCACCCCTATTTTTATCTATAGCTATGCCACGCTGGTTCACCATTTGAACCAATTGCAAACCGCATTTGCCGAAGCAAAGCCGTTGATCTGCTATAGTGTAAAAACAAATGGCAATATTCATATCTGCCGAGTGATGCGCGAGCATGGATCTGGGTTTGATGTCACCAGTGGTGGTGAAATGTATCGGGCTTTAGCAGCGGGGGCATCTGGAGAAAGCATTGTTTATGCAGGTGTTGGCAAGACCGATGAGGAAATTCATTTTGCTCTTCAAAATGATGTTTTTATGTTCAATGTCGAATCTGAAGAGGAACTCCATACGATCGGTGCGATTGCGCAATCTTTAGGGAAAGTTGCTTCGATCGCGTTGAGAGTCAATCCCGATTTACCACCAAAGACCCATGTTAAAACCGATACTTCGGTCAAAGGGGTCAAATTTGGATTAGATATTGAAACCGTTTTAGATGTTGCGCGGGGGGTTGTTGGTCATCCCGGTATCGCGATCAAAGGAATTCATCTTCATTTGGGATCTCCCATATTAAGTGCAGAACCGTATCGATTGGGTTGTGAAAAAGCGATTCCGATTATTCAGAGTCTCCGCGAACAAGGTCATCCGATTACTCATCTCAATATGGGGGGTGGCTTCGGAATTCATTATAAAAAACAGGAGGCTCTACCTGCTTCCGCTTTTGCTGAATTTATTTTGCCCACGGTTAAGAAACTGAATTGCCAGTTAATTCTCGAACCGGGTAGGTTTATTGTTGGCAATGCAGGAATTCTTGTCAGCTCTGTATTATTCACCAAAGAATCTGGTGGCAAGAACTATATTATTCAAGATGCAGCAATGAACGATTTGATTCGCCCCACCTTATACGATTCATTCCATCGAATCTGGACAGTTGATTTACCCGCTGGGACTAATTTGCCTCCACAGGATTATGAAGTTCAAAATTCTGATACTTTTTTACAAAACGTTGTCGGCCCCGTTTGTGAATCTGGAGATTTTTTGGCGAAGGATCGTTTTTTGCCAAAAGTATCACGCGGAACTTTACTAGCGACTTTTAGTGCAGGAGCTTATGGGATGTCGATGAGCTCAAACTATAATGCGAGAAGAAGAGCAGCAGAAATCCTCGTTAAAGGCGATAAAGCTATTTTGATTCGTCGTCGTGAGACCTATGCCGATTTAATCGCGGCAGAAGAATGTTGCAATTTAGATGGATTTGGTGAATAATATATTTATTGGATTCTGGAAAAGAATGGATTTGCTTTTATTTATGTAGTATAGGTTTATTGAGGTTCACCAACGTGATACACCGATCCTTTCAAAATTGGATAATAGGGCTTTTATTGTTTCTGGGCCTAGGGCTAGTTTTTCCAATTCATGCTCAACAGGATCTCGATTTCTTCAAAAAACCTACTACCCCTGCTGAATTTTGGCGAATCATCACTTTCGAAATCAATGTTGGTAAATTTGATATTGCCGCAGATTTTATCGGAAAACTACTTGAATCAAACCCAACGGATAAACAATGGCTTGAATTGGAAGAAAAACATACCATGGTCCCGTTCTTGAAATTGAGAAATGTCAAGAAATGGTATAACAATGAAAAACAAGAAGCGGAAGCTCGGAAGAATGTCGAAAAGCTAATCGAAACGCTATCTACTACTTTAAAGAAAGAGCTTTCTGATCCGATTCGAATCACCCGTTTTGCCAACAATTTATCGGCTTCTCCGGAAGAGCGTGCATTCGCAATTCGAGAATTATCTCGATCTGGTGATGCAGTGATGCCAATTTTAATCAATCTGCTTCAAACGAATCCATCAGAAGCCTTGGTCATTTCCATTTTTGATCTTTTTACCATATTAGATCTCTCAACTGTTCCTGCCCAAGTCGCTTTTATGGATGTCAATAATCCCAATTTCCAGTTGAATCTACTTCAAGGATTTCGTAAAAGGCAAGAGTATCTGGCCTTAGCCAATCGTGCAGAGACCGATTTTATCCCCACTCTATGGTATTTGAGTGCCACAAAGCTCCCCATTCCAAAATTAGTTAAACTCCAAGCGAAAGAGATGCTTCGAGAGATCTTGAATATCGATCCTGACCGGCGAAACCCCGTCGAAGAGTTGATTAAAATAGCTACTCAGTTTTATAACCACCAAAAAACATTCCAAAATGATCTCCAGGTGCCGATCTGGCAATGGGATGGCAATAAGCTTACTAAGCAAATGTATACTAAATCATCTGCCGAAGAGTATTTTGGCCTACGGTATCTCAAATGGGCTTTATCAATCAAACCAGACGATTTGACAGCACAATCTTTGTTTCTATCCCTTGCCCTAGAGAAACATTTTATCCGTGCTGGAGTGGAAAAGCCGTTATCGCAAAGCTCTCCTAGTCTCTATGAACTCTTAGGTGCTGCACCTTACGATTTATTGGCAGATATTCTAAATAAAGCCTTTAATGACCAAAAATCGTCAATAATCTTAGGGGTTATTCAGGTTATCGGTGACCGTTCCGAGAAGATTCCTGGAATGGCCTTACTTGCAAATCCCAAGACCAAAGACGTTTTCAAACCTAGTTTATTGATGAAAGGGTTGAACTATCCTGATAAACGGGTCCAGTTTGCTTCCGCGAATGCTCTTTTGAAAATTCCTGGTCCCCCTAAACATCAATCGTATGCGCGGATTGTCGAAGTTTTGCGAAGCGCACTCGATGACTATATTTTGCCCCAAGATGCCCCGGTAAAACCGATGGCATTTCTTGGCGAGGATGATCGAGTCATTGCGGATTTAATGTCGGATTCGATTCGAAAAGTCGGTTTTGAGGTCAAATCGTTCCCAACAGGAAAAGAATTGATGCGTTCCATCAATAATTTTGGGGGAGCAGATATTATCTTAATCAGTAATCAAATCAAGTTTCCTCCTTTGCCTGATGTAATTGCACAATTGAGGTCTGATGTTCGAGTTGCCAAAGTGCCTCTTGTGATTATGCACCGTAATCGCGCGCAAGCCGAAATCGAAATGACAAGATTACTGAAATTGACAAGATCTTATAAAAATGTCTTTATTACTTCTGAAATTCTAACCCCCGAAAGTTTCCAAGTTGAGATGGTGTCCTTATTCGCGGATACAGCTACTCTACCATTATCTGCAGCGGAACGGGTTCAACGGGCTAAAATTGCAATGTATTGGCTTCGGAAAATGGCAAATCGCTCGCTGCCCGATTATCCCTTCCTGGACGCAGAGAAAGAAATTCGCCGAGCCATTCTAAAAACAGATTTAGCTCATGATGGCATCGAAACGGTTGTCAATATTCCTCGCGTTGAGGCTCAACAAGATCTAGCGAACTATGCTCTGAATAATGCCGAGCCGATTGCATTGAGAGTAGAAGCGGTTCAAGGTTTAATTAAGCATATTCAACTTCATGGTGTCTATGTCAGTAAAACCCAAGTCGATTTATTGAACCAATTAATGAGTTCCGATATTCCTGTCGAATTGAAAAATCCTCTTTCTGTCCTCAGAGGATTGGTTTCTGCAAATTCGGTTCTCACTGGGGATGCCTTAAAACTCTATCAGCCTTTGTTTTCTGATATAAAACGAACTAAAGATTCCAAAGATCCACCCAAGGATCCCAAAGATTCAATTGATCCTAAAGATCCAAAAGATTCCAAAGAACCTAAAGATTCTAAAGAACCTAAAGATTCTAACGATCCTAAAGAACCTAAACAAAAAAATCCAGGAGATTAACCAATTTTAATGATGGAAAAGTGTCGATTTCAAATATTAATTCTTTAACTACTGATTTATTCTTGTAATTTTAGAAAATTAACATCGAAATATATGTGATCTGCGCAAGGGTTTGTTTCTTTTCCGTTCGAAGATTAAGGCGAACGGAACGATAAATTGGAAATTAATTGAAAAGAGACGAATAGATGAAGAACAAACCCAATCACTCAAGAAACTCAAATGAAGTTGCAAACCTAACGATTAAATTATTTGAAAGTAATCTTCAATCGGACCATCCTTTGGAAATTACGGAAGAATCTGTTGGAGTGGTTGAACTTCATGATTCTGGTGTCCCATTTCTTGCAGATGCGGGATTGGCTTGGCAAGAAATCACTAAAATGCTTCAGCTCACGTTGCCAAAAATTGAAGCGTATCCAAATACAAGTTCACTCATTCAAATAACATCTCCGAAAGAATGGCAACGATTAGTTTATCGCCAACCTCCAATTCTATTTCTGCCCATGGCTTTTGGGAATTATCCTCAAAGAGTTCGAGAATTAACAAAATTAATTTCTTCTACCTCATTTTCTACTCAAAACGAAATTCAAGAATCGATTCCTTGCAGTAGTGGATTGAAAGAATGGGTTAAGGAGCAATTGAAAAAGGAAGATTTCCCTATTTCTTTAATGACTATCGGAGTCGTTCGTTCCTCTGGGGATTTTGATTATGCTCTAGAATTATTGAAGGAAATAAGCTCTAACATTCGTCCTGAACTCGAATCATTGTACCAGAACGAACTGGCCTCGACTTATTGGCATCAGGGTAAACATGATTTGGCTATCTCCATTTGGAGAGGACTTCCAAAATCCATAGCAGTAAGCTTCAATCTTGGTTTAGCCAATTTAGCAGGAAAGAATTATTCGGAAGCAGTGCTTGCTTTCGAAGAAGTAATTAAAAATCTTGAAGATAACTCGAGCTGGAAACATCTCGCGGCTATGTATCGAGCCATTTCTAAGAAATATCTTTAATCTTGAGATTATGTAGACAATCCTGTTCACCTATAAAAGCAAATTAATAAAAAAGCCACTGTGATTCACAGTGGCTTTTAGTGGTTTGAATTATCCCAGACGTTATTAATACAACTTGTTTGGATTTTAGCTCTCTTTTAACCTATAAAGCAGTCTAGCTTTTTCAGAGTAATAAAAACTCAAGTGAAGTAAATCATCTAAAAATAGAAATGATTAAATGATTGAATGAAAGATACTGTCTTGCAGCTTTCCTGAACTGCAAGACAGATAAAAACGAGGTTATTGGAGGGCGTGTACCTCCAATACTAATATTTCTCCCTTATGTTCTTCAATTAGTCAAGTATATTTTTCTCCTTTTTCGCCAATTTAATTATTTTTACACAAATGAACGGTATAATATGATAAATTTAGAATTATTTTTTATAATATTTCTTTTTATTATATATTTCAATTCAATTAACTTTAGAAAGATTGGACTGGGTAGGTTAAGATCGGAACAGGAATCCATTTTGTTCGGGGATTAAACTTGCAATTGAGTTTTTTGCCAAAATAGATTAGGAAAGAAATGGATGAAGGTTCCATTGAATGACTTAGAGTATCAAAATGGCAGCAGAGATAAATAAATTTCAGGTTAAGTTTGCTGAAGATGCCGAGCCGAAAAATCGGAAGTATAATGCCCGGAAAATGCTCGAAGTAGAAGCGGAATCGCTCTATAAGGTTTCTGAGCGGTTAGATGATTCTTTTGATCGGGCCATCGAACTATTGCTAGATTGTAAAGGTCGTGTAGCGGTAACTGGGATTGGAAAATCTGGAGATATTGCTCAAAAGATTGTGGGGACTTTGAACTCGACAGGGACGAGATCGTATTTTTTTGATGCGGTCAAAGCTCTTCATGGGGATCTTGGCATGTTGCATCCCGATGATGTTGTTTTCATTTTTTCTCATAGTGGTGAAAGCGACGAACTAATTCGCTTGCTAAATCCTTTACGTGAAATATCTGGAAAAATATTAGGTGTAACTTCGAATGCCAACAGTTCTCTTGCGCGTTCATCGAACGTAGCAATCATTTATGGAACTGTTATGGAATCTTGTCCACTCGCACTTGCGCCGAGTACGAGTGCTACCGTAATGATGGCCATTGGCCATGCTCTCGCTTTTGTTTTAAGTACGGAAAAAAATTTCACGAGAGAGGACTTTGCCCGATTTCATCCCGCGGGAAGTCTTGGGAAAAGATTAGCGAAGGTCGAACAAATCATGCGCAAGGGGGATCAACTCCGAATTGCGC
The DNA here is from genome assembly GCA_021809185.1 of Planctomycetota bacterium. GTDB lineage: Bacteria > Planctomycetota > Planctomycetia > Gemmatales > Gemmataceae > JAKBAI01. The sequence continues at coordinate 8,122 of JAKBAI010000013.1, read as the reverse complement.
AGGAAAGTACAACGATTCGTGAAGTTTTTATAAATGCGCATCGTTCAGGTCGGCGAACGGGGGCCATTATCCTTGTCGATTCTGAAAAAAAACTATCCGGAATTTTTACCGATAGCGATTTTGCGAGATTGTTCGAAGATCGAGATGATCATCTCGATCGACCGATCGGCCAGGTGATGACGAGGTTGCCTATTTATTGTCTAGAAGGGAATACGATCGAATCTGCTTTAGAGATTTTTCAAACAAAAAAAATCAGCGAATTACCCGTTGTCAATAAACTTCTTGAACCGATCGGGATTCTGGATATTACCGATGTGATTGGCTTATTATCTATTCTAGATAAAGGGGTGAACTCCTCTACATTAATTAGTTCTAATCCAGGATTAAACACTTTCTCGGATCAATTGCCCTCAGAGGTTCAAAGCGGTTTCAAAGTTGTTGCTGATTCTCGCTTGGATATTCTTAATCCAGAAGAGTTGTCCAGAAAGAGATCGGCCTGATGCAAATCACAGGGGATGCCGTTCGCCAGCAATTGGAAGAGTGTTCCAGGAAAGGCTTTCATATTCTTTCGCCCGAAATCAGAGTTTTGACTGCTTTTGATAGAATTCCGTTGATCGATTTCCTGATTTTAGATGTCGATGGCACTCTTACAGATGGAAAAATTACCTTTAATTCGGAAGGCGAAGAATTCAAAAGTTTTCACGTTCATGATGGGATGGGAATAAAACTATGGCAACAAGCTGGTAAAGAAATAGCGATTATTACTGCCAGGAGATCAAAAATTGTCGAACACCGCGCGAAAGAACTGGGAATTCGGCATGTTTACCAGGGGTTTGCCGATAAACAATTGGCTATAACCGATTTGATTCAAAAAACGGGGGTCACCCCAGAGCGATTGGCGTATATGGGTGATGATTTGAATGATCTAGCCGCGATGAAGTTTTGTTCGATTTCGCTCTGTCCAGCTAATGCAGTGGATTTCGTTAAAATTCATTGTGATTTCAAGCAAACTATTGCTGGCGGAGAAGGAGCGGTACGTGAAGCGATCGACTTTCTTCTCGATAAAATGGATCTATTAGTTGGGCTGATGAACCGGTTCAATCAAACGCATACAATGGAAGCTTTAGAATCCGCATTCCCCAAAAAAAACCAAAGAGGGGATCAATAAATGCGCACACTCCGACGCTTTGGTTTAGCCTTATTCGGGATCGTCTTTCTTATTGGAGGTTATCTGATCTATGCCCAGATTATAGGCTGGATCGATGGCTTACCGCCTCTGCCCTCTAGTTTTGTTCAGCGGGCAACGGACAACGACCAATCCGCTATCCCCTCGGATACAAATTCTATCTTAAAACGGATTCAGCAAGCTTTTGGTGCGAATGCACCAGAATTATTTTATGTGATTAAGATCGATAATCATAAGCAGGGATTATTGATAGTCGCCAACGAGATGACTCATCTAACCGATCGAAAAATACAATTGACCCCTTGCTCTCTGGCCATATTCAACGAACCTAAAAAAAGAAATTCGGGATCCGAAGAAACAATAGTCAATATAACTTCCACACATTGTGACCGCGCAATTCTGGAATTTGATAAACCGCTCTCGACTACAGGCAAATCAGAAAAATCAGAGCTGGTTGCCGTTGAAATGCAAGCTGATGCAGAAGTCCCCGGATTCCATCCCCATAAAGGGATGATTCGTATCTTCAATAATCGTGGTTCTGCTAGCAGTAAAGATGGAATAGAGATCCTAACCAAAGGGCCTGTCTTTTATAACGCCAATGCCGCTCCGAATACTCCTCAAGTTACTTGCGATAATACTTTGGAGGTTATTGATCATCAAAATCGACCAGATGACAATCTAATTTCTGATGATGCTCTCGTACCTACCATTACGGCAATCGGTTTAAAAATGTATTTGAATCCGAATAAATTACCGAATTCAAAAGCGGCGAGTAAGACCCCAGCCCCACCTAAAACGACTCCCGGCAAACCGGTCGATGATAATATTCTCGAAAAAATAGAATTGCTCAGTAACGTGACGATGAATTTTTTTGTCGACCAGAATTCGTCTTTCTTGAGTAGCAATATGACCGAAAAGAAAAATAAAAACACCGCACAGGAACAGAAAAAAGAGAATATTGCCTCGAACCAAAAGTCGCATATTGAGATTCAAACATTTGGACCTTTTATCTATGACTTCAGAACCTCAACGGGATTATTCAAAAAAGCGGAGAAGATCAACCCTTTGAATCCTAATTATGTTCAGGTCATTCGCCGGCAACCGAATACTCCTAATCAGAGTATGATGAATTCGGAATATCTCGAAGTCGAATTTGATCGAGATAACCAAAAGAAACCAACACCAGAACAAACGATCAACAGCGACCTATCTAAAGATAATTCCCGCTTAGGGAAAGAGAAAAAATCGAGTTCGAATGGTATGCAAATTAAAAAGGTGCATGCCTGGGGCCAGGACAAAGAGTATGGAGTTAGTGTTTTTTCCGACGATGAAGATCTGGTTGCCTATGGCAGGGATTTAACCCATGATATGCGATTGCGAAAAACCATTTTGAAAGGGGATTCGTTTCGTGTCATTAAAGAAGGGAATCAGATCACCGGCAAGGAATTATCGATTGTTACCGCGGAAGATAATTCTTCACAAAATCTAGTTATCCTTGGCCCTGGCCAAATCGATAGTATCGAAATGGATGCGAAGACAAATCTTGCGATTAATTCGCGCCAAATAATCTGGCGCGAAGTGTTGGTTTATAAGAAAATTCCGCAATACAAAGATGGTACTATCAATTTGAATTCAGCAACCGATCAATTGACCCTACAAGGGGGAGCAAAGATAATCGATCTAATAGGTAAGCAGCAGCTTGTCGCAAAACAGATCAAAATCTGGATGGTTCCAAAACAGTATGGCCTCAAAACGGCAACCGATGGTATTAAAACGAGCAGTGAAAATATTCAAGGAAATAAAACAACAGGTAAGAACGGAAGCCAGCTTGTCTCATCAAAAGGCTCGAAGAAATCGATTAATCTCTCTCCGGAAGGAAAATCAAATCCGAATAATAAGAGGGGACAAACTAAATCAGCAGATAAGTCTACAACCCCAGGGGCACCAGGCTCTTCCCTGCGCCCACAAAGGTTAGAAGCGCAGCAGGATGTTCAGGTCGATTCATCTGAACTGATTCTACGCGACGGCCAGTATCTCAACATGTGGTTTACTGAAGAACCGCCTCTCTCTTCTGATTTAGTAGCAACTAAAAATGCAGAGAAATCTACGATTCCGAACATCAATCCAGGCGTAGGTAAAATGAACGGTTCTTCTAGTCCTTCTGAAAAGAGTCCTCCTGAAAAGCCGATGGTGGTGACAAAACCTGTTTCGAAACAGGGAATTACTCTGCCGAATGAGAATTTACAAGTAAACAATCCACCAACTACAAAAAAAATGGAGAACAATGTCTCGGCAGCGAAAGCAGATCTGAAAAAATCTCCAGATCTGCCGAAGCCGCCAATTCAATTAAGGGCACAGCGAACAGAGACTTTTCTGGTGATGCGCGGGAACAAAACCGATCTTCGTTCGGTACAATGTGATGGCAAGGTAAATGTGCACCAAGATAGGACCGAGGCTACTCCGCAAGGGATCGACTTAGTGGGGGATCATTTTGTCTTGAAGCATCAGGAGGAGGGGAATATCTTAACCCTGACGGAGAAAATGGATAGTCTCGGCGAAGTGCATTATAATGATCTTCATATTTATGGGCGGGATATTGTCATCAACCAGTTGCAAAATTCAGCGGCAGTGAAGGGCCTCGGTAGTATGAAGCTCCGTACTGCGACTACTCTGGATGGCGAAACAAAACAAAAAATGCAACAGCTCGAAGTGGTCTGGTCACGCAGTATGGAATTCAAGGGGACAGATCAGTTTGTTGTTTTCGATGGGCGCGTTCAAGCGAAGCAGGGAGAAACGCGCATTTTATGTGAAAATATGCAAGTATCTTTCGATCGTCCCATCTATCTAAATAATCTGCAAAAAGATTCGACCCCTAAAAATGGTTCAAAAAAAGAGACAGATAATATCGACGACAAAGCCAAAATCGATCGAGTCATCTGTGATTCCCAAAATCTAACGGAAGATAATCATGTGTCCGGAAAAGTTACGAAGCGACCTGTTATTTTTATCGATCGAGTAATCAAAGAGAATGTTCTCGTTAGCCAACAATACTTAGAAACCTCGGAACTGGAGTTTGATAATTTACGGAGAAAAGTGATCGCTCCAAAAGGGGGGATTTTGAAGTTGTTTAGCGAGGAAAATAACGATATTCTCAGCGAGGAGAATTCGCCGGACTCGAACGAAAAGGGTAAGAATCTCAATCAAAATAATTCCACTATTAATAATGATCCAAACAAGAAAGCAATGAACAATACGGGAAAGGATCGGCTGGAGATGGTCTTGACCATTGTGCATTTTCAGGAACAGATGCAAGCACAAACAGTAACTTCCCAGCGTTTCGTCGATATTTATGATAAACAGTCTCGCACAAAAAGACGAATTCTAGAGAAAGAGATTGTTCATAAAAATGCCAAATTCTTCGGCCCGGTTGATGTAGTGCGGGCACCAGCAACTAGTCCTAATGAACAGATCGATGTCATTCATTTGCCCGTAGGCGGGTTACGCTTGAAGTGTGATAAACTTCTCGATCTGGCTACGAGGAATGAAAATAATTTTCTTCGTCCTGGCGAAGTGGTTCCCCCCGATCAGAGTTTACAGGCGGAAGGGAATGTTGAAACCTGGCGTGACGATTTCAAAGCAGAAGCGTCGCGGATGAAGTACAATCAGAAACAGAAAATGATCATCTTTGAAGGAGAGCCTGGTAAGCCCGCAATTATCCGACAAATTCAACGCAAAGGTCTGCCGGAGAAAACATTTGAAAGCGATAAACTATTTTATAATGTGAAGACGAAAGATCTCCGCAGTGATGGTGGTCGAAGTATCTCCGATCAGTAAAAACTTTTCTCAGAGCCAACGATATTGATTGCGATTTTGATTGAAGCCTATCTGAAACTTGATTGAAACCTATTTCACGCCATGCGAATCGCCGACAATAGCTCCTATTTGAATTACAGGAGCTATTGTTTGTTTTCATTAAACGAAAAAGATTGTGCAGAAGTGCAAAGACTTAGCTCCGGCACAAAGGATGATAGAGTGGTAGCCAAGCTCCATTCGCTTTAGAACTAGCAACCGATTGCGTAATGAAGTTCATGCCATCGGTACCATCGCTAACATTCGGATATAGGGTATTGATCGATTCCGTTGGTTGGCCCGAAGCATGGAGACAGATTGCGTCATAAACCGCTGCGTAAATATTGGCGAATGCCTCAAAGAACGCTTCGGGATGCCCACTAGGTAAACGCGACGATGCTGCTGCTAAGCTTCCCAGATAAGGGCCGCCGTTGCGAGTGTATAATTGGTGCGGTTTCCCATTCATCCGGACGATCATTTGATTTGGATTTTCCTGATGCCATTCTACTGCCCCTTTGGTGCCATCCACTTCGATCCAGAGATCGTTTTCGCGTCCATGCGAGATTTGCGATGCCGTTACTGTCCCAAGAGCACCATTTTTATAACGGATCATCGCTGTACCGTAATCGTCCAATGCTCGTCCCGGTTCGAATATTTTTAGCTGGCAAGAAATCGATTCTGGAATGAGACCGGTTATAAATCTTCCCAAATTATAAGCATGCGTCCCAATATCTCCAAAACATCCCGCAATCCCTGAACGGGAGGGATCGGTTCGCCAGCTCGCTTGTTTCTGATTTTCGCTTTCTAATCGAGTTCTCAGCCAACCTTGGATATAGAAAGCTCGAATGGCGTTTATCTCTCCCAATTCTCCTGATTGTACCATCTGCCTCATCTGTCGAACCAGAGGATAGCCGGTATAATTGTGGGTTACTCCAAATATGATTTTTTTGGCGGATACTAGCTTAGCTAATTCTTCTGCTTCTGCTAAGTTGAACGTAAGTGGTTTGTCACAAATCACATGGAAACCGGCTTCGATAAAACATTTTGCTATCGGAAAGTGAGTGTGGTTGGGGGTAGCAATACTTACGAAATCGATTCGTTGATCACTGGGAAGTTTACTTTCTTTTTCAGCCATTTCTTGGTAGCTCGTATAAGCTCGGTCTGCTGCTATATCGTAATCTTCCGCGGAGGCTTTGGCCTTTGTTGGATCGGAAGATAATGCTCCTGCTACGAGACTGGCTCGATTATCCAGAGTCGCTGCGATCGAGTGCACTTTACCAATAAATGAGCCTTGGCCTCCTCCAATCAGACCCATTCGAAGTTTTCGATGAAGAGGGGTATTCAATGCCATATTCTTTACTCCATAAAATAATTTTTTGATCAGATTTTTATACGATAATTTTTGTTTTTTGCAGAGAGGGGCTAGCCAAACTTTCCAAAATAATGATCACTTCCTCAAGGTTTTATTGTTGGTATACTGACTCAAGAAGAAAAACTTTAAAGGATGCGACGCTTATTTGATTGCCGAATTTATTCCTCAGATGCTCATAATTGATGATTTTTTTATGCAGATTTCATAAAAATGAGCAAACTTTCCGCTTCAAATACAGATTTTATACCAATCATTGACTATACTAGCAAATAGTGATATTCGAAAAGATTGGATAAAGGTTAAATATGGCAAAATTTCATTCAATGAACAATCCTTATTTGTTAATTCCACCTGGAACTACAACTCCGTCCGTAGTGAATATGATTGTAGAAATTCCTAAAGGAAAAAGAAATAAATATGAATTGGATAAAGAAACTGGATTAATAAAACTGGATCGATATTTATTCGCCTCTGCAGTTTATCCTGGGGATTACGGATTTGTCCCTCAAACGCTTGCAGAAGATGGTGACCCACTGGATATTTTAGTTATGGTGAGTGAGCCGACTTTCTCTGGCTGTCTGATTGAAGCGCGAGTGGTTGGCATGTTTCAAATGAAAGATAAAGGGGTGAATGATTATAAGGTTCTTGCCGTACCTAATGCGGATCCTTTGCTCCAACATATTCGGAAATTGCAGGATGTCCCATCCCCTTTCATTAAAGAAGTTGAGCATTTCTTTTCGACTTATAAACAGCTCGAAGGGGTTCATATCGAATCTCTAGGTTGGACCAACGCTGAAGAGGCAACCGAAGAGGTTCGTTCTAGTGTTGGCCGATTCCGAGCCGGGCTTGGAACGGTCATCGGCTGAAAAGTGCACGATTCGATGTCTCCTTGACTTCTAGACCACGACATGATCCCCCTTATTTGAACCTCCAGACTATTCAGATTGGTGGTTCGGATTTTGGGGTCCGCTATTTATCTTGAATTAATTGATTCATCTTTATTCCCTCCACTCATAAAATAATTGAAAATTCTCGTATCGATTCAATCAAGATCTTGTAATTTACATTTGAAACTCTCAAAAAACTTTTATAAATATAGGATAATTCGTAGAAATTTGAAAGCACGATTAAACTGAACTTGACTATTATTCCACTAGGAATCTTCCATGGATCCCCTCTTTCAATGTATCTATCCAGATTGTAATAAGTTATCTGATATTCCCATAGAGATGTTCTGTCCTATCTGTCGCCGGCTGTGCCGTTGTCCTCATGCCGATTGTCGATCGGTCCTCAAGAGCGAGTCGTTATCTGATACCTGCCCGAAGTGCCACAAATCGATAGAAAATACTCTGACCCAATTCATCAAGGAAGACATAGTCGCAAGAGTCGCTCACCAGATCCAACCCAATCCGAATGGCCATGATCTTCAACGGGCTACTCTTCGACCTGCTAAAACAGAGAACGATCACTCGATTCGTGCGAATTCTCTTGTTCAAATTAGCCGATTTATTCTCAAAGAGGAGATCGGTCACGGGGCTTTTGGAGCCGTCTATAAAGCTTTCGATCCTCGCCTCAAAAGGGATGTCGCTATCAAACTCCTGCAAAAATTCTCTAGCGAAGATTCTCTCGAAGCTCGACGATTCGAACGCGAAGCTCAGGTTGCTGCCGATTTACGTCATCCCAATCTCGTTCCTGTATATGAAAGCGGTATCGAA
>JAKBAI010000183.1 GCA_021809185.1 Planctomycetota bacterium | reverse complement strand
GAGCTATCCTACCAATCACCGTTTGCATACCGATATGTTTCGGGATATCAATCGATTTATTATGAGTGGTATTGAAAGCGAATTCGGACTTGAACCTTCTTATGCCAGCGAAGAATAATAAATTACCACGCAAAAATAAAAGTAAAATAACTTGGCAACTTTCTGCCAAGTTATTTTTTTGAGATTCTCTTTGTGTATCGCTTTTTTGTGCATCTCCTTTTTAATCCAGCCCTAATCGATTGTGATTTTGAAGTTCGAATTTCCATTTTCTCTTTTATCATTATTTTAAGCGAGAAGAATTAATTCCTTCTTAATTATGAAAGATCAGATTCTTCTCTTTGCAAAATAGCTTCAAAGAGAGTTCTGGTTTGTTGTTGAAGTTTGGCAAGATATTGCCGAAATGCGGTGCCCGAGGTTTCCCCTTGGAGATGCGGACTCATTCGCCGAGCCAGTTTCTCTAACTCAACTCGATCTTCCGGGTATTCATTAATGGCACGATTGGTAGCAATGCGCAGTTTAGCTTCTGCCAAACGTTGAAACGAATAGCTTTCTTGCAGCAGAGCCAACTCTTCAAGGGAAAGCAATTGTTGATGACCTAATTCGCGGAGAGCGTGCCAGATATTGGTTTGACAAATAGAAGGAAAGCGGTGGCCATATTTCAACTGCAATAATTGCACAATAAATTCAATATCCATAGCAGCTCCGATCGCCCGCTTTAAACTGCGCTGACTGGCCGAAGCATCGAGACGATAACGCATATGGCGAATCTCCCTTGTTTGGTCAGCTGACCAAATAGGGAGAAATATTTTCTGAGACAACCGGTTCATCACTTGCGCGGCCCAGATGGGATCCCCCCCCAGACATCGTGCTCGTGTTAACGATTGCCGTTCCCAGAGCATGACACTTCCGCCGCAAAGATAATTTTCATACTCTGGCAAAGAAACAACCAGCGATCCTGATTTTCCCATCGGTCGTAGACGCATATCGACAGCATAAAGTTTACCTAAAGGGCCGATCTGGCCGAGGACCCGGATAACACGCTGGGCCAATTCGGTAAAATACGACAAATGCGATAAACCGCTGTATTCTCCATTGAATTCCGAGGCCAGGTTTGTGAATTGCGGTTCGGGGATACTTAACTGATTGGCAAGATGATCATACGGTTTCCCTAACTGAAATTGCGATAAAGGGACGGTTTTCCCCTCCCCTTCATAAAGCAAAACTAGATCGAGATCGCTTTGATAATTCATTTCTCGCCCACCCAATTTGCCCATGGCCAATAAGGTATAGCGAGCTATTTGATCCTGGCGATCCCCTCCGCTAAGAATGGGAATACCAGAGCGCCGTTGTAGTTGATTCTCTTGCCTCTGCACCACTTCGAGCAAAATCGTTTCGGCAAGGTCGCTCAAAGCACTTGTCGTTTCTTGAATGGTATCTTTATTCAATAAGTCCCGAACCCCTATTCGTAATAATTCTTTATCCTGAAAACTATGCAGTATTTGCTCGATAATCTCCTCTTTATCCACACCGCGTAATAACTCTTTCAACTCTAACTGCAACTCCTGAGCAGCTCGAGGCCGGTTTAGAATCAAACTATCGAGAAGATCGTCAATCATCCCCGGATTATTCATGAGGATTTCCGAAAGGAACGAACTTTGAGCGCAAAGATCGACATATAGCTTTAGGCTTGGGGGATTAAAGCTAAATAATTCCCAGAGAACCGCCTTAGCGCCTAAACTAGCTGTAACTCTCTCTAGATTAAGGAGCACCCGATCTGGATCGACTGTTTCCGCTACCGCGCGTAATAATTGCGGTGCGATACTAGCCAAGAAATGCCGGCATCGTCTTGTCGATAAAAATGGCCCCGCTTCTTGCCCGAGCTGCAACAAATGCCGATACGCCCCCATCACATCCTGAAAAGGATATCGCCCCAAAACGGTTTGGATAATCTGCTCATCCGATTCCCCACTGAGAATCAGATCGGTTTCTGGTTCGGCTTGGCCATCACTATTCGGGAAGGTCTGGTGGAGTAGATGATCTAAGATTGTCCGGTCCCTTTCGGTCTTCTCCAGGTAATCATGCAGAAATACCTCCAGGGGTTCGATCAATAGTTTTTTCGTATCCAAATCGGGCACCGAGACGAGTTCATCGATTGGAGATACTCGCTGAGGCGCACCAGTAATTTTTTTATCTTGCGCTTTATCTGCTACTAAATTATTCCCTCGCCCTTCAGCAACATCCAGTGTTTCCAAGTTCTCATCCGAATTAAAATCAGAATCTATTCCTCTCTCTCGAAGTGAAACAATCTCGGAATCGGCTGGGACAGAGCTAGAGGCGACCTTGAGCACAGGAGTTCGATTCAGCACCGGATTGGCATACCCCATGCGAATTGCCAGTTTCTGCAAGTCGCTCGCCGTTTCGGGTAGGCGGTGTGTTTGCAGATCAAACATCAATTGCAACCGGTGTTCGGCTTTGCGTAAAAATCGATAACCATCATCTAGCGTACGATATTCTGGATCGGTAAGACAACCCACCATTTCTAAGGCACTCATCGCCGCTAGGGTATTACGGCAGCGAATGCGCTGCATCTCTTCGTCGCCGCCATTCAGTAATTGCAAAAATTGGATGGTAAATTCAATATCGCGTATTCCACCATGGCCGGTTTTCACTTCGCGATTACTATCCCCACGTTTAACGGAAATCTGCTCGATCCGGCGTTTCATCGCTTTGATTTCATTAATCTCGGCAAAACTCAAATAGCGCCGATAAACAAACGGCTCGACCAAACGCAAAAATTCTTGGCCCAACTCCAAATTGCCGGCAATGGGCCGAACTTTGATAAGGGCTTGGCGCTCCCACGTTCGGCCCATCGTATCGTAATAGGCAATGGTTGAATCCAGCGACCGGACCAGCGGGCCTCGTTCCCCTTCGGGACGCAATCGGAAATCGACTCGGTAAACCTGCCCTCTTTCCGTATGAGTCGATAAGATGCGAATCATTTCAGTGACCAATCGACTATAATATTCATCATTGCTAAGAACCATCTTCCCACCGCGGGTCTTGCCAATAGGATCGTAGATGAACATTAAATCGATATCACTGGAATAATTTAATTCTTCCCCTCCCAATTTTCCAAATGCCAATAAGCATCTCGTCGCTGGTTCACCGTCCGGGCCGAAAGGCATCCCATATTTTTGTTGACTTGCTGTCTCCGCTAATCGTAATGCCACTTCAACCAGTGCTTCGGCCAACCACGATAATTCGCGGGTGATTTCTTCAATGCTTCGTTCCCAGATAATATCCTTGGCCCCAATAATGAGCTGATACCGTTGTCGAAATTCCCGTAAACAATTCAACTGCTCATTCCCATCTTTAACCGCTTTGAGTTGTTGTCCGAGCTGCTCTACCAGATCTTCGCGCACCAAACTGACCGATTGCGGATTGCGTACCCTCAGAATATCTCCAGGATAACTGATGAGCACATCTGCTAGAAATTGACTCGTGCTAAATAATTGTAAAAGAATTTCCAGACCACGCCCTTGTTCCTCTAATAAACCTGCCCAATACTTTTTGCTTTCAATCTGCTGGAACCAGCGATCCAGATTATTCAGGGCCATATCGGCATCGGCTAAACTGGGTAAAATTCGATGAAAATAGGTGAGCCAATCGGGTAAACTATCCGCTGGTAACTGCATTGCTATGGTCTGGAGATTTTTCCATGCGCGCTTTTCTTGATTGATTCTCCAGGCTTTCCATATCTCTTGGGATGGATCGATTCCCTCCTTCAGATTGGAAAGCAATTTGTCTAACATTTCTTTTTCCCATTCGGTTCGAACCATTTCATCGACTCATTTTAAAATTGGTTGTTATGGGTTGATTTAAATTTTGCTATCTGGTTTCCGCTCACTGAACTTACTAAGTTTGATAAAATTCCCTATTAATATTTTCACTTAATATTCCCTCTTAAGACCGAAATCTTAATAAATATCAGCCAAGTTTGTTCCTGAGTTTCTTCATTTATCTAATCTCCTATTCCCTGATTTTTACCAAAACCCCTTGTTTGACTATTTTGGGTATATTTAGGAATTTCACTTCAGTTCGTTTGAAGTAAATATTAATGATTCTTAAAATCAATGACCATGAACCCTAAAAATAATTGTAACCGGAATTAATTCTTGATTACACTAATTTAAGTTCGATTCCTATCTAATTTACCATCGTATTCTGGTTGATTCATAAATACAGATATCGATAATGTTTTAATGAGTCAAAGGGGGTGGAAAAAACGGCTATTGTTGGGACGATCTCGATTCTCGGATTTAGACTGATACACCAGAATTCAAATCGAAGAGAAAAAAATCAGAATAAAAACTCTCCAAAAAATTCTGGCCTGATGAGTTATTCAAATATATAAAATTCATCTATGGAGTTAGGCTCAATAAGGCCAAGGCGAATTGCGCTATCAGCTGATCTGCATTATGGTAGTCGGCATACGGATGGAAACACAGCAACTCAAAAAATGGCCGAATATCTGCAATGGCATGTCCCTGACCTACTGATTCTCGCAGGAGATATTGGAGCAGGAGATGATTTTGGTCCATGTCTGGAATTATTTTCAAAAATTCCGTGCATGCGTGCAGCGATTGCTGGAAATCACGATATCTGGGTGATGCCCGATGATCATCGCGGCAATTCGCTAGATGTCTATCAAACGTTCTTACCCCACCTTTGTCAAAAACACGGTTTTATTTATCTCGATCAAGAACCGATCATCCTTGCCGATAGCGATCTGGCCATTGTTGGGAACATCAACTGGTACGATTATTCCTGGAGTCTAGAAAAATTGCAAAAATCAATTCCGGATTGGGAGTATCGCCTTCAAACAAAACGTTTTAGCCGAGGTCGCCATAACGATGCCAATTTTATACGATGGGGATTTAATGACGGTACTTTTACCTCCCATTTAACTCAAATCATTCAATCTCAAATCGATATGGTCTTGAGTCAGATTGGCCAGTTGATCCTGGTAACGCATCATCCCGCAGCTCGGTGGATGAGTTTGAACGACGAGGCGAATCCAACATTGGATCAGCTCCTTTGGGAGGCTTTTTCCGGTAATTCGAGACTCGAAAAGATCATCGAAAGGCACCAAGCTCAAATCCCCTTTATTTTTTCAGGGCATACACATCGAGTTCATGAAGGGGTTTGTCAACACTGCCGAGGATTCAATATTGGCGGTAACTATCATTCGAAACGATTGCTCTTGTTGGATTGGCCAGAAGGGAAGATCGAAGCGATTGAATTTAAGACCGATTAGCTCAAAAAAATGTACTTCAAAATAAAACCAATTTTCAAAATGAAACCTATTTAAAGTAGAGCCAATTCTTGCCGGTCTCGCCTCTCTGCTATTTTTCTCATTTACTTTACTTACATCAAATTTCCTGACACATTCGCTATCGAATTTTGAGAAGTTTTTGCAATCGTTCTTTTAAGCGAAGCCAAGGTTCCGATCGCGGGATGCCCGGAGTGCTCGATTTTTCTGGAAAATGAGTCACTTTTCCGTTTTCATCGATTTGGGCAAATCCCATCAGGGCCTCCATCCAAGGAACTGTATCGTTCGCTAGGGGGGTGCCTACTAATCCTGTTACGAGATACGAGGAGGTTTGATGCAAAACAAGTCCTTGGATTTCAATAACGGTTCCGACCGGAACGGGTCGAATACATTCCAGATTGAGAACACGTCGAAGAACGATATTGGCATCAGCGCCGATGTGTTTCCAGGCAGTTGCGTAACCTGCTTCCAGACTTAATCGGAGCAAGGAACCGGCATAAAGGGTGTTATGATGATTGGCATCGGTTGGTAGAATCAGCCGATGGCTATAAGTCGGTTGAAGCATACTCTCTATCCTGGTCATTTCATGCGGTGGTAACTTTGCTTTCATTGGTTGGGGAATCGGTTCCCTTTCGCCTCTCCATTTCAAGATCTATTCTTTACACTTTCAATACATTTCCTCATATTTTAGCAAACAAAAAGAGAATCCCAAGAGGATTGACGATGCTTTTTCATTTCGAGCCAATCAATGGAGAAAGAGAACGGCTGCTCGATGGCTCAAACCTTTTTATATTTCGTCTGGATTTCAAACGTCCCATCAGGGAGATATTCTTTTTCATAATCTCCGAATAAATGGGGGGATTCGATCTGTAACAATTCCAGAAATTTGTTTGCCAATTTTCGGATTTCAGGTTCGGCATAGCGGCTACCGCGCTGTTCCATAAAATGGCGCAGCGCGCGGGCATTGGCGGTAACCGAAATCTTTGTTTCGGTAGCATTCGGCAAGATCGAGCGGGCAGACTGCCGCGCCATTTTTCGTATTTCTGTATTACTGCGCACCGCGTTTCCCTGGGGCATCGGTGCTGCCGATTGCCCCTTGAGATTTTGCGTCAATTTCTCGGCAAGCTGAATATAGGCCTGGTGCATCTCGGTAATCGCCTTCAGCCAAATATCGTGCAACTCCGGATCTTCCGCAATAATATCTGGCTCAACGTATTCCGCAACAGATTCATCGACATAGCGCTGCGACAACTGCGAATAAGCGAATCCGGCCCGGTGCCGCACCAATTCATGTGTTAAACTTCGCGACACCCCTGTTACGACAAAGTTCCAAACCGCATGCTCCAGAACCGATCCGTGCCCACTTTCCTTGATATGCTCTAGATAGGCCTCATTGCCACCGGGTCGGGGCTTGGCAAAACTCATATAGCAGATTCGCCCCGACGATTCGGTTATCACTTCGGCAGCGATATTACTATCGCTTTCCCATTTCACCCCGTGATCGTCCATAAACCGTTGCAATTCCTCGTGGCTCATCTGCTGTTTTGCTATCAAATAGATTTTCGGCTCTCGAATTATTTTCATATCAGATTTCGCTTTTAACCCAGCTTCAGATTTATTACTTTTTTGGTCATTCGCCTGAGTTTCAATTCTCAAATTCATTTTTAGCTTTCCCAGAATCACATTTTTTATGCAAAATATCAGTCCTCCGTAACAAAATGATTTGAAAATTCAATCCGGATTTCCTTGGTTTAACCCGATTCATCAAAAATGCTCCATCTACAATTTAGTTATCTCTTATCAAGATAGACTCATTTCTACGACCGATCTCGCTTCGCTAAATTAAAAAAAACCATCATCTTATCCAGTTTATCTGTCTAGTTTACTTGAAGTAGAGAAATACTTTCGTTGCGATTTTTATTGAGCCGGGGTGAGGAACCCCCCGCTCCCCCATGGCAATGAATCAAATTCTTTTTAGTTGCGTTCTTTTGCTTTGGGAGCTTTTCTAACTAGGGAGATTCTCGAGAGAGCGGGCACTCTACCCGCTCTTGACTAAAAAATGCCGACAAAATGCTAAATGCCAAAAATTCAGATATAAGAAAGAGACCGCACCTTTCAAAGGAAACATGATTCAATCCCAGAAAAAATGGCGGTCTCTAAGACTATCTTTCTATCGGGCAAAAGAATCGAATTTATAACGACCGATAATCGAACCAAAACTCGTCAATTAGAGCTTGAATTCGATACATTTGGATCCGTTTGGGAAGCGATCTTTTGCAGAGTTTCTCTCCAAACCGTTCGATAGACAGATTCTAGATGTTCGACATAACGTTTGGCATCAACAATCGGAGATTTTAGAAAACGTTCTCGAATATCGGCTTTCATTTCGCGGAGTTTGACAGGATCTTTAGCCAAACGAGCGGCAATCGTTACGGTTTCTTGGGGAACGCGCGCAATAAGCGACTCCATACCGATTTGCCGCAACATGCAGCCTCCCTGCCGAGAATAATACATATCCCCTTCGCAAGTGACCACCGGCACCCCCATCCAGAGAGCATCTGCTGTCGTTACACCGCCGTTGTAGGGGATCGGATCGAGATAGATATCGATCTGTTGGTGTAATCGATAATAATCTTCAGCAGGTAATCGCGACGTTAGAACCAGACGGTCCTCCGTTATCCCTAACTGGTGGAAAAAATCGATCACCCGATTCCGCCCCAAACCGCCACGGCCAAGCAGTAAAAAGAGTTTACTACCCGGGACTTGCTTGAGTAGACTTGCCCAGAGGACAATCAGCTGAAGAGAAACTTTCGCTAGATTGTTCAAAGAACCAAAATGAATCGTTGCCGGATTTTTCCGTGGTTCTTCACTGTAAACAGGGATATCCAGCGCGGGAACCTGATAGCACCAAGCCATTTCAGGAAATAGCAACAATGATTCTTGATATAAATTCGCAACTTCTGGTGGATCACTGTAAACATCGCTAATGCGATACTGGACCGTTCGCAACCCTGTCGTATTCGGATAGCCAAAGACCGTCATCTGAATCGGTGCTGGTTGCCGAGCCAACAACAATAACCGATTCCCAGCAGTGTGGCCGTTACAATCCACTAATATATCGATCTCTTTTTCACGGATCAATTCATAAGCCCGTTCATTATCTAAACCGGCGATGGAGAGAAAATCATCGGTGTAACTCTTCAGTTTTTCGGTTCGATCATCCGGATTCAGCACATTCGAAACAGCAGTGATATGAAAGTCGTTATGCTGGTGATTTTTTAGAAGCGGTTCGAGAAAACTAGCTACCGTATGTTCCCGAAAATCTGACGATAAATAACCGATTTTCAATTTCCGATTCGGATCCGGAGATGTAATCGTGGGGGGGATTGGCGGTGCCAATTGATCGGCATAGCGAATAGCCCAATTACGATGTTCAGCAAATCGAAATAGCGGATCGACCCCCGGGAGATAATGCAAGCTGAGCAGATAATTGCTAAAAATATGGGCTGCCCCGGGTTGTAATTCCAAGGATTTCAAGCGATATTCCACGGCGCCTTGCTGTTCCCCCATTTCCAGGAGTGAACTACCCAGATTATTAAGCGCATCGGCGAAATCCGGTTTTAATTGCACGGCGCGGGCATAATGAGATAACGCCTCTTCTGAGCGGTTCTTATTCTCCAGCAATACCCCGTACGTATTGTGCGCTTCGGGATAATCGGGATTGCAGTTCAAAGCTTGGGCCACCGATTCGAGTGCTTCATCTATTTTGCCGATGCGGGCAAGCGTCAAACCAAGATTATGATAACCCCGAGGATCTTTCGGTCGAGCTTTGATAAAATCGAGATAGGTTTGTATGGACCTATCCTGCTGACCCATCGCTGTATAAGATTCTGCAATCAGTAAATAAGCTTCTACTAATCCCGGATCGAAAAACAGCGCTTGTTTTTGCGCTTCGATCCCTTGATCGAATTTCCCCAAGAGAAAGAGAATCAGCCCCATATTGTGATGTGCAGGCGCAAAATTCGGAGCTTTACGTAAAACCGTTTGATAACAACCGATCCCCTCGGCAAATCGCCCCATTTGCCGATAGGTATTCCCCATATTGAAAATCGCTTCCATATACTCAGGATTTAATTGGAGAGCTTTTTGGTAATTACCTAGAGCCTCTTCAAATTTCTTTTGTAGAGAGAGGATCGACCCCAGATTACACAATGCCCCTAAATGATAAGGGTTTTGTCTCAATATATCTCGATAATTCTTCTCCGCATCTTCGATTTTCCCTTGATTTTGGAAATCAACTGCGTCTTGATACTTTTCTTCCAGCGTCTTCATTCTTGTTTCCAGTTTACATCGTGCACCCATTTCTGGGGCTTGGATTAAATTCAATAAGATATTCTTTTTACGAATTCATTTCCGATTTGCCAAGAAGTGGTATCAAAACGTAGCCACAATTCTCCAGAGAATTTGATTCAAAAACTAAGGGGATTTTGCTTGATGTTCTTTTAAACTTACAAAAAATCGAATAAAATTGGTTGCAAGGATCGAATTCCCCCTTGGGAGAAAAATGAAAACATCAAAAAGAGATTCTCCATTTAATGAAAAAGTACTACGAAACTAGGGAAACCGAAGATAGGCAGAGGATCTCTTATTAGAGTTCCTTGATAAAATAGCTTCTATTTCAGCTTCAATTATAACTTCAGAAACGATACGTTAAATGAATTAAATGGGTAACTATTTCAAAGCATTCTGTTCTAATTAATCGATTATAAATCATGAGTTTTACTTAGATAACCCCCCGGTTTAGCGTAACTTTTGAGGATTCTCGGCAAGAAACTCGGTAAGGTATCGAAAACACCTTCATTCTCTAGTCGTTCGATCTGGTGCATGCGCGAATCAACATAATGAGCACCGCGCGCCAGCAAATCGGGATCGTCATGATATTCTAAGTCTTGGTTCATCCAGCGCCGCGAATACCAGATCTGATGGCGATAAGAATACGATCTTTCCTTACTAATTTGCTGGAACTCTTGATACAATTCATCGGCCTGGAGGGGGTGAAACCCGATCGCTTCTCCAGGTAATTTTGGTGGGTGATCGAATAGATGGAACAGCTTGTCCCAGAAGGAACTATCGGTAGGGGTGTTGAAACTTTTTATCTTTAAGACTCCATGCAAAAAAACCTCTCGACCATCGCTCAATTCAACCCGGCGATCCATCACCCCCAAAATACTGAGATCGATCTCGAGTTTTAGATAAACCGTGATCAACATCGCTAGGGTCCGGCGCAATGGGTAGCTAAGAGATTCCGAACACAAATCGTTGAGATCGAAGAGTAATACCGCAACATGTTCATCGGCATGAAAGATCGGCTCGATCGTTGTTCTCTTTTTGCGGAAAACGCGAGGTTGACGATTCAATTTCTGAGCAACAGCTACATCGACAAGACGATTTGAATCCATATGGACACCACTATACTGATGTTTTCCTTGAGGCAATCGCTCTTCTAAGACCTCACTTTTACGACGAACACAACGCATCAGCCCCTGAACTGAATTTTTAAAGTCCTCTTCATTCATCATTGCTTCGTATCGTTCTCGTAAAGGGTGGCAGGAGCGGTAATCCCCTTTGAGCTGGATACGGGCATAAGGGAATTCGGGAAATGGATCGAGGGTCTTTAGTGCCAGTGCATCCTGATTCAAAGCGGACATCAACCAATCGGCGTCCTCTTCGGTGCCTAGCAGATCGAGATCGGGGTGGCTCCATTGCTCTAATCGGCCAACATTGGCAAACTTGGTCCGCACTTTTTCTAATGGACTCAGCTGAACGGAATTCATGGTCAATCGAATTTGATCGATCGATTTACCTGGCTTGAACAAGCCAGGTAAATGGCG
>JAKBAI010000182.1 GCA_021809185.1 Planctomycetota bacterium | reverse complement strand
TGTTTTTTGACTCTTTGGGAGGAATTAAGATTGGTAAATCTTGAGTGGTTAAACAGGAACAATTCGCCGTTCCACCAACAACACTTAGAGGCCGATCGCTCCAATTATGAACGACTACCCAGCGATCTTGGATTGCTCCTAGTTCTCCTTGACCAAAATCGAGAGAGGTCGGTTCGATGGAGATCGTATCCCCTCCTAATTGAGCGGAAAATCCCCGGAATGATCCATAAGTAGCAACCACAATACCATAGCTTATTCCAACAAGCAGAAGGAAACATGCACCAACGAATCCGAGTTTTTTCACGGAAAATCCAGCAATGTAGTGCCGAATGCTTATAGAATCGGTAGTTGCTTCTAAGCTCGGTTTAGGTCGAAAAACCAACAATAAGCTAATGCAGCAAATATCAAGGGAAAGAGCGTACCAAGGACTGAGATGGAAGTTCCCAAAACAACCGCAATTGGTCTAACTAATAAGCACTAATACCGATTATATCCATTACCTCGCGCAACCTCGCTCATGGGGGCTAAGATCGTCTGCGTTCTCTATTCCTTTTCCATTTGCTGGGAGAAGAGATTCCATTCAAGGCAAAATTATTTTGAGGACAATTCTTGGAGCTTTATTTTTATTTTTTCGATCTGTGTCGGATCGCTGGACCATTTTAAGGCCCGGCGAAGTTCTTTGATTGCTTCTTTGGTATTCCCTCGGTGTTCATAGAGCGAAGCACTAACTAAGCGAAGTTTACTGTTTTTGGGATCGAGTTTAAAGTAACGTTTCAGCTCGGTTCGTAACAGACGAATCTGTTTATTCTGAACATAACTCTCGATGAGTAATTCTAAGTTTTGCAGACGATGGAGGTGCCACTCGATCTGTTTTTCTGGTCGCAATGTCATTAGCTGGGTATAATATTCGAAAGCGAGCATGTAATCTTTTTGTGCGGAATGTTTAGCAGCATATTTTTCGATTAGGTCGTGAAACAAATTGGGATGTTGAATTGCCAGTTCCGAGTTACAACGATTGGCGATCAATAAGCTGGTTTCCCCCTCGTCCAACATCCCCAACTTGAGGGCGATTTTCCCTTTTTCGAACCAGGCTAACGTAAAATGGCAATCCCATTCGGTTGCCTCTGAAAACGCCGAATAACTTTGTTGGTAATGCCCTGCGACGGCAAGAGATTGCCCCAATAAATACTCGATTGCCGCTAATAATTTCTTATTTATCGCTTTCATCTTTCTCATCGTTTAGATCCTTTTGGCTTGTTTTTAATCGAGGTTTCGGCTTTCAACAACCATATTCATAATTGGAAAAGATTTTAACAGGAAAAATTAGCTTGGGGTAGGTCCGTTGAGGGAATTTCAAAATGATTTACCATCCATGCAAATGAATCGGTTCATCAGAAAAGTAATTTAGTAGCTTTTAAGATAGAGTTACTGGTTCAGATAAAAGTCGATTGCGGGTCTACCAAAATCAAAACGAATGTAAGGACAAAAGAGAATGTTTGTTCATCGCAAGAATAGAAATCATATCGGTTCCACAACCGACCGAAGCGATTGTGAAACCGTGATTTGTTACGCATTTTTATCTTGATTATGAGAAAAATCTAGCAAAGGAGAGTGGAAATGTAAGAAGTATTTAATAGTTTGATCGACAATATTTGAATCTCTGTCTACATAAAGGAATATGCAGAACGGAAAGTATAAAGAGAAAGCTTTCGAAAATTCCAAATATCTCCTATCGAAAGCTTCCGTTGCATTATTTTAGTAACCAAAGTAGTTGAAGCGATTGAATACCCCATTACCGTAGAAACCGGAAGGATAGTAGGGGAGACCCATAAGCGGTTGAGAATAAAATCCATAACCTGGAGACAACGAATAGGGCCGAGAATAAATACCGTTGTTGTAGTAACCGCCTAAGCCACCGTAATTATAAGTATTGTAAGGATGATAAATTCCATAACCACGAGGGATGCTGTAACTAGGACCGATCGAAGGTGATCGAACAATGCCACTTCCCAGATAACGACCGCCCGGAGGATGAGCTTGGGTAATGGTGGGGATGGCCAACAATGCTAGGGCTAGAAAACCGCAAAATAGTAACTTTTTCATAGTTAGATCCTTTTCTAAATTGGTGAGAATCTGGGGGAGAAGTTGGGTATAAGTTGGACCCGATTTTGACTTTTCTAATCGAATTTCTCAGGGCGATTTCGGTTTTTCCAAATCCTCTATATCCATTGTATGGCGGAGATCCATAAAACTTGCGCAAATTTTTGATTTTTCCTAAAGTTTTTAACGATTGGACAAATCAAGAAAATTAAACTATGGTTCTAAATAATTTTGGTATACGCTTAAATTAGTACTTTGCTCAATTCTTCATCAGAATTGGCGGATTGGTTCTTCATAAAGACCAAAAATACATCGGAAATAGATGATTTTTCGAATACCTGAGTTACTGCTACAAAACAAAAAGATCAGTTAAACAATCTTTTATAGATCAAATCAATGAATGATTATTAGATAATAAAGCTTAAAATTATCTTGTTTTTGGAAATAATTCGGAGTTCATATCGGGAAAAATGAGGAAAATATATGAGTTGGCTACGTGAACCAGATGCCGAACCATTACCTGGATATCGATTGATTAAGCCTTTGGGCACAGGAGGTTTTGGTGAGGTTTGGCAGTGTGAGGCTCCAGGAGGGATTTTAAAAGCGATCAAGTTCGTGTACGGCAATTTAAATGCGGTGGATGGAGATAATCTGCGCGCCGAACAGGAATTCCGGGCCATGCAGAAAATGCGCGAAGTCCGACATCCCTTCGTATTGACGATTGAACGAATCGATATTGTCGAAGGGGAATTGGCCATTGTTATGGAATTGGCCGATAAAAGTTTGCATGATGAACTCATGGAAGAACAGAAAGAGGGCCGAATCGGAATCAGCTTTGCACGTTTATTGGGTTATATTAGCGATGCGGCAGAAGGTTTGGATTATCTGGTAGATCATTACAATCTATCGCATCTGGATGTGAAGCCAAGGAACTTATTTGTTATTGGGGGCCGAGTCAAGGTAGCCGATTTTGGGTTAGTGAAAAATCTGGAGCGGCAAAGTTCCACCGGTCTGATGGGGGGGATGTCGCCGATGTATGCGGCTCCGGAAACATTTTCTGGAGAGATTTCGCGCCATAGCGACCAATACAGTCTGGCAATCGTGTTTACGGAGTTACTAACGGGGCAACGACCGTTTCGGGGTCGAAATATCCGCCAACTAGCCTTGCAACATATGTCGGAAGAGCCAGATTTACGATCACTTCCTGATGAATGCCGACCGATGATCGCCAAAGCACTCCATAAAAATCCATTGAAACGATATCCTAATTGCACGGCCTTCGTGCAAGCCTTAGCTGGGACAAACTTGCATCGCACACGATATTCATTTCCAAGTATTGAAGGGATCGATCTACCCGCGAACTCATCCGGTGCCGAGAAATCGCCCGTTTCAAAATCATCAATAAAAATCCCGCCGCCGCCACGGTCTCTTCAACCCTCTCAACAAGAATTGGAAGAGCTTTCACAAATTCGCAAGGAGAAAGAATCGATATTTGAACTGCCGCCCGCAGAGGCATCGATCCATCTTTCGCAAACCATTTCCCAACCAGAACTCCATTTTTTGCGCCCTACCATTATTCTCGGAGTCGGGGGATTTGGCCGCGAAGTATTAAGAGATTTGCGGCATCGATTGATCGATGCTTTTGGGGACTTGACCCAGATACCGATTATTCGCTTTCTCTATCTGGATCCAGATACGGAAGCAGCGGAAGCCGCTATTCGCTCGAACCCAGAACGAGCCTTATCGTTAGATCAGGTTTTCTCGATGCCCTTGCAACCGTTGACCGATTATCGGCGGCGAATTCTGGATCATATCCAAGAATGGCTGCCCCGCGAAAAATTATTTGCCATTCCGCGTTCCCACTATCCCCAAGGGGTTCGAGCCATAAGCAGGCTTTCCTTTAGCGACAATTATTTGCGACTGACGACACGGCTCAAACGGGAACTACAAATCGCCACGCATCCAGAATCCTTATCGCAATCGATCTCGGCTCTGGGGTTCCCGTTACGGGATAATGTGCCGCGCATTTATGTTATCGCGTCGACGGGAGGTGGTTCTTCCGGGATGCTGATCGATTTGGGCTATACTTTAAGGCGATTGGTAACACAGATTAATTCACGTGATGCCACAATCGATTCGTTTTTATTCTGCGGTGCCCCGCAAGACCCCGTCACTTCAAAATCCGAATTGGCAAATACCTATGCTACCTTGACAGAATTCAATCATTTCAACGATCCGAATATCTCGTTCAATGGTCAGTACGGCGGACCCGATGGGCCAAAAATCGTCTCGAGTGGCATGCCGTACAGCAGTGTTTATCTCCTGCAACAAGAAAATCGCACCCCAGATAATTTAACCGATTGTATTTCCCATCTATCCACTTATCTGACTCGGGAAGTTACCACCCCGTTAGGACTGAGCTTAGAAAAAAGTCGACTGCAACCGTGCGATCCAGATCGGACACCGTTTCGCAGTCTAGGCACATACAGTATCTGGTTTCCTCGCGGTCTGATGCTCCGCGCTTCGGCTCGAGAGATGTGTTTAAAACTACTGCAAGAATGGCAATTAAGTCGACTCTATCAACCCTCCGAGGCCGTCGAAAAAATTTGCGATGAAAGTCTCAAGCATCCATCGCTACTTTCGAAAACGATCTTGGAAGAATTGAAAGAAAACCTTTATCAAGATTATCCGCTGTTAATGGACGAGATTCGCCGGCAATTGAGCCGGTGGGAGAATGAATTACCCCAAGTAGGTTCGCGGATCGAGTTGTCGAGCTGGTCCAATCAGATCTACGAGCAGATCCGGGAATGGTTTGGCCGCCAGGAAGAAGGGGATCTCGCTAGTGGGGTCAAGGGGAATCGTATAGCTAGTTCCCTGGGAACCATCGTACAAAATATCATCAAACCTCGGCTAAATCTATTGGTACAAGATGCGCTTCGGCTAATGGAGATGCCTGGTCCTCGTCTAGCCAATGCCGAATTAGCTATGACGCGCATGATTGAAACGATTACTCAGCTGGGGAATCAGGTCGCCCGGGATGCCAACGAAAGTTCGCTGCAATCGCAAAGATTACGAGCTGATCTCCAAGCTGCCTACGAAATGTGTCTAGTAAAAACCGGCTTTTCTCTCTTTGGCAATCGTAACCCCCGCCTAGCCCGCCATTTTGTCGAGCGCTGCCAGCAATATGTTCAAGCGCGACTCAGTGAAGACTTCCAGAACTCCTTGACTCAAACCTATCGAAAAATCCAAGGGAAACTCGAAGAACAATTACGCGATCTATCCTTCTGCCGCCAACGTTTATCTCATCTTGATCAGATGTTGCAATCTCCTGCCGATCCGTTCGCCTTGAATGCTGGAGCCAGAGATGTTGCCAGTACGAGCAAAAAACCTGCTGGGCAAACATCTAAATCGACTCAGTTACAATCGTATTCGCGAATGATTGAAATTCGTTTACCCTATGGAGAATCATCGATTGAAAATGCTACGCGCCGATTCATTCAATCCCTGTTGCCAGAAAACACTAAGAAGTTAGAAGAAGTTTTGCAGGCAATTGTTCTCTCTCCTCTAGGAGGATTGTTTGCTATTTGCCGTAAAAACTATGATTTGTTGCGTCAGCTCGCGGGTCCGCTCATCGAACAGACCGCTGCGTATCTAAGCGACTTGCTTTCGGTTACCGATGTCGTCCAAGCCGAGCTATCGAAACCCGGGGTGGAAGCGATCGATCTCACCAATCGCTTAATATCGTCCCTAGAATACGCTAAACCTCTTGTCGGCGGCAATCTTCCCGATCAAAAGAATTATGTCATCATTCCTGAAAGCGAAGCAGGGAACCGTTTAGCGCAGAGTATATTGGATAAAAAATTGGATTGGCAAGTTATTCGAACTCCCGGCAATTCAACCGATCTGACGCTATGCCGTGAACAGGGTTATCTACGCTTTGGCGATTTACACGAAATGCTCCAGCATTGCCGGCAAGCTTACGATTCCATGTGCCAGACTCCCATCGGCTCTCCGCACAATCGATTTGATATTTCCGAATGGATCCCTCTCGATGTCTAACACGATGTGAAACTCGATGTCTAACAACGAGGATTTTGGCATCTTGGCAAAATCGATCGCCCATCACTTTTTGGCCCATTTCGCACCACTCAAAATCCTTTCAAAATGGACTCAAGCTGCATTCGATCGGTTCACTTGCTGTTTTTCATCGGACCAATCTTCTAAGCGTACAGAAACCAATTTCGAAACCCCACTCTCTTGCATTGTAACGCCATACAGGACATCAGCAACTGCCATGGTTCGTTTTTTATGTGTAATAATAATAAACTGAGATTGGTGCATAAACTCGCGAAGCGCAGCAGCTAACCGAGTGGTATTGGCCTCATCCAAAGCTGCATCCACTTCATCTAATAGACAAAACGGGGCAGGTTTACTGCGAAAAATCGCCAGCAACAACGCAACGGCGGTCATGGTCTTCTCGCCACCAGATAGCAAGGTCAAATTCCGTATCTCTTTACCGGGCGGCCGTGCCATGATTTCCACTCCGCTTTCGAGCAAATCGTTAGGGTTTTCTAGAACCAGATCGGCTTCGCCTCCACCAAATAATCGCCGGAATAGTTCCTGGAAATGTACCCGCACCGTTTCGTAGGTTTCCGAAAACCGCTTTTGGGTATCTTGATTGATGCGATCGATTATCTCGCGTAAAGAGCGCTGAGACTCGGATAAATCTGCGAGCTGCGCCGCGAATTCTTTCGCCCGCTTTTCTATCGCTTCCAATTCGGGAATCGAATCGAGATTTATATGTCTACCAAGCGAGTTTATTTTCCCTTCGAGATGCTTCATTTCTTGCTTCAAGGTTCCTAAATCGATATCTTCCTGAAGATATTCCAGATAGTCCTCGATGGGTATCTTCTCGGCGGTAGTTTCTAGAGTATCCGCTGCTGGCGTTAATTCATGGCTCTGAGCTTGATTCGGCAACGACGATTCTTGGATCGTTCGAGTAGAGTTGGGACTTCCTTCGTTCGATTTTGCTTCTGAAATAATCTCTCTGGAAGAAGAGCCACCGGGACCAACGATCGCTTGTCTGCCCTCTTCTTCTCTGTTCTGTTGATCTGGTATCTGCTGATCCGAATCTGCTTCTTGCGGAGATTCTAAAGATTCGTCGGTTTCAGAGGGGGAGTTTACTGGATTCAGATAGCGATCGAGAGCGAGCGAGTAAGAATTCAGATCGATCTCTTCCTGCGTTTTCAGTTGATTGATGATCAGAGAATGTTGATTAACCAGGTCTCGGACCTTTAAATCGGTCCGATGCAAAGATTCTCTTTGCTCCTCCGAGAATTGATAGATCGATTTTAATTCTTCATTGAGTCGATAACGAATATGCCGCTTTTCTTCGCGATGGTGCGCGACTCGAATAATCTCCCTTTCCACCTCTTCTTTGGCGGAAAAAATCTGAGCAGCTTGTTGATTCATCTCTAATAATTGCAAGGATTGTTCCTGGAGCCGCCGTTGCAGGATAAGCCAATGGCGCTGAACCCGGAGTTCTTCATCTTGCCCGCGGCGTAAATCGGCTTCGAGCTGATCATATCGTTCTTGGCTCGCCGTAACCCGTTCTTCGGTTTGTGCCACTCGGATCCGCGCATTGGTCTGTTCGGTCTGTAAATGAAATCGTTCCTGTTCGAGTAAATGAATATGCCGTTCACAATCTTCGATTTTATGTTTCAATTCTGCTGCGTGCTGTTCACTCTGCTGATGGGTATGAGCGGCCTCTTCGCATTGCTTGAACAAAGCGTTATATTCTTGTTCCAGCAAGAGGGTCTCCTGGTGCATCAATTGAATTTCCCCATCCAGGTGTTGCAAATGTTGCTGGTGTTGCCATAATTCGGATTGAATATTACCCGCTTGGCTCGTCAATAGATCGATCTCTTGTTGCCAGCTCGCAATCGGCCCTTCAAGGCGTTGCACTCTCTCCAGTAGGTCATCGATCCGCTGTTTGGTGGTCTGGCTTTCACGGTCCATCTGCGCTGCTTGGGCTAGTAAATCGCGCAGTTCACTTTTTCGCGAAACGATCGATCCTTCCAAACGGGCAGGTCCAACAATCAATGTACCATCCGGTTCGAGCAACTCCCCTTTTTTGGTGACAAAACGGAGAGCGGGATAGGATGGAGATAGATTCTCCTCCTCCAGATCATCCATCTCTTTATTGACGGCTAAGAACCGGGCAGTCGAAAGATCATCGACAATGCGAACGTTGCCCAATAATTGCCGCGGCAACCCTGCTAGTTCTTCGCTTGCACAAGTTACCCAACGATCCGCGGTGAGGGTATCGTTTCCTTCTGCTAAAGGGTCCAGTTCCTGGTAAGGGATAAAACCGATCTGCCCCTGAAAATACTCAGGATATTCCTGAAGGAGACGATCGATCTGACCGATATCGCTCACCACAAACCGTTGGCTTACTTCCCCCAGAGCGAGATCGACCTCTGCAGCGATCGAACGCGGAACTTGCAATAAATCCGCAACCAAACCGTAAATGATCTGCTGGAGATGAATCGCTTTGCGTTTCCGGGTAGGGGATTTCGCCGAAGATGAATCCCTGGGATCCGAAGCGGGGAAATCAGATAGCGATTGTTCCCCTTTCCGGTGATCGATCAACTCTTGCGCATCGGTAGATTCTGGCGAAGGATTCAGGGCGAGCCTTTCGTCACCACTAGATTCAGAGAATTCAGAATCTGATTTACTTGCTTGAGCTTCTGCACGTAGTTTGGCTACCAAGTCGCGAACACCGAGAGAAAGTCCTTCCTGGCTCCGTTCCAGAGTTTCTAAAATTTCGATCCGCCCACGCACTGCCGATCGTTGCAGTTGTAATTGATTATCTTCCTGGCGCAGATGATCGATCAACCGGCGCAGGCTATCATTGTCCTGAGTAGCTTCGGCCAATTTAAACTTGGCGGTGTTTATTTGCGTCTGGACATCGGCATCACTTTCGCTCAACCCTTCCAGAACCCGCTGTAGGGAATCTCTTTCCACCCTAAGTTGATCTAATTTTTTTCGGCGTTGATCTCTCTCTAGTTGTTGCCGCTGAAATTGTTGATTGAAATGCGTCATTTGCGACTGAGCCAAACTGCAGCGGCGAACGCAATCCATCTGTTCGACACGAAGTTCCTGCAACATCTGCTGCGACTGTTTGTAGTTGTCGCTGAGTGCTTGAAAATGTTGATCTAACTCATCCGCGCGGATCTGTTGCAGTTTAGCCTGGTCATGCTCACTTTGCCATTCCTGCCAAGCGGCATTCACCAATTGTTGCAATTGCCACAACTGGAGCCGTAATTCTAAAAATCGGCTAAAACTTTGATGATATTCTTCCTGATATTCGAGTTCCCGCGACCATTCGGCCTGGCAGCGGGTATCCAGATTAGCGATCTCCTGCCGTTGACGAGCACGTTGTTCATAGAGATTTTGTAGTTGGGCATCCAGATTCTGCAATTCGAGTTCCAACTCCGCGGAAGCAGCTTCTTTACTGGAATAATCGTGTTGTTTATCCTGAAGACTTTGTTGCCGGGCATGCAATTCCTGTTGCTGGATTCGCAACTGTTCTTCGAGCAATCGAAATTCTCGTAAGCCCAAACCGATGCGTAACTGGCGTAATCTCTGGGAATGTTGTAAAAATTGTTTTGCTCGATTGGCTTCTTGCTGAGTTTTGCGAAACTGGTTCTGAATCTCGCTATCGAGCAGAAGCAGTTGATCGAGATTTTGTTCGACCTGTTCGAGTTTTTTTAGCGTTTCGTTTTTACGGGCTTTGAAGCGCGAAACCCCGGATACCTCTTCAAAAAGAGCACGGCGTTCCAGGCTAGAAGCTTGCAAAAGGGCATCGACCCGCCCCTGTTCGATGATACAGTTCGCGCCACCACTCGCCCCGCTCCCGAGGAAAAGTTCCCGGATATCTTTCAATCGGCTCATCTGCCGATTGATCAAATACTCGCCGGTCCCATCGCGGTAAACTCGGCGCGAAATTTCGACCATTTCTTGATCGGTATTCAAAATATGTTTCGAGTTATCAAAAGTGAGAGTTACCTCGGCAATACCGAGACTTTTGCGGCCACTCGCGCCATTAAAAATGACATCGCTCATCTCGCCGCCACGCAGACTTTTGGCGCGCTGTTCCCCTAGAATCCAACGGACGGCATCGACGATATTGCTTTTTCCACTACCGTTCGGCCCAACAATCGCAGTAATCCCGGCAGAAAATTCAAACCGGGTCTTTTCGGCAAAACTTTTGAACCCGACAATCTCTAGACTTTTGAGCATTCGCGTCCCCTCTTACGCGCTTCCGTTTTTCTCGTTTGGCACGTATTCTTCTGGTCTTATCCTCGAGAAAGATAATCACGTTCTGCCCCGGCATCTTATCCCCCAATAGCTGCCGGGGCGAACGAACTCTCTCCCGGGATCTATTTTTGCGCCAGATTCTGGGTTCGCAATAATTCCCCCTCATCATACAATTGCGGTAAGCTTTCCGAATAATCACTCCCCGCTTCCAAAAGTTCCATCTCTTGTAACAATTTCGGATCTTTTCGGCAATGTTCCGCTAATTGGGGAATCGGTACCGCTTTTGGCAAGGCATCCATTACGACAGTACAATTCACCGACTGCAATTCCGATGCCTGTTTAATTAGATGGACAACTTCGGCATAGGTCGCCCCCAGCTGCCCGAGCACACGGATTATCGAAGCAAGATCTAACGAACATTCTTTGATCTGTTGACCAAGACTACCCGACCGGGCAATAATACAATGGTCCTCTTTCCGATTCGATGTAACCGTGAATTCGCCAATCGTCAGAGGTGCTCCCGGAATTAATTTAGGTTCCCGTCCGAAAAGAACGATCTCTGCCCGATGGGAACTCAAAAAGTGCACCATTCCGGGTTTATCTGATCGATTAATATGTAAATAAAAGGCGTGTTGATAAGGATCTTGAATAAATTTGCCATCTTCATCTTTGCGGAATCGCGGCATGATTTTTTCACCCCGGATTTCAGGAATGTTCGGATCCGTTTCGTGCAAAGCGCGGAATACCCCATAGCGAATCTCGGGCTGATTCGATTGAATCAGCTGATCCATCTCTTCTCGGGCTGGTATTTCCGA
>JAKBAI010000181.1 GCA_021809185.1 Planctomycetota bacterium | reverse complement strand
TGGCAGCCCTCGCGGTATCGCAAAAGAAGTCAATTTTTATGACGATCTACACCGCCGGTATATAGAAGTTCTAGGTGCCCATGGAAATATGTTATTTGAACCTGCTCATATTCGCTTACCAGGAGCTTGGAGTATTCATAAAGCTCAACATTGGCTTTTAGGGTCACTTGCTTCTGGAAGATTATCTACAGAAAAACTTGTTACCCATACGATCACCCCTGATCGCATCGGTAACGCTTATGAAGGTTTGCTTAAAAAGAAAGAAGAGTATCTCGGTGTTGTTGTAAAATGGAAAAGCTAAACTCTTAAGGTGAATTCGAGAATTGGATATTCTGAATTGGGATAAATATAAATAGATGAATCCTCTTTTATCCCATTCATGCAAATTAGATTTTTCACCCAAGTATCGATGAATTTCCATTTTTTCTTACGATTCGATCTTTTGCGATGAAGGAGTAAATTCCGTTTGAGTTATGGTTTTTATTCAGTAGTCGCAATATTACGACCAACATTCTTTATGAGGATCAATAAGAGAAAATATCACGGAAACTTCCTAAGGCAAATTGATCATTAAATTAGCCCGAATCAATTATTCAAGAAATAGGAAATTCATGCTTATAACTCATCAAGGAATATGTACTGTATATTTTATCAGTATAATGCTTCATTATCGAATATCAGTTTCATTCCCAAAAATAATTTAATTTAACAATGGATTAAAAGTTTCCTATTTATGAATGATTTAGTCTCTTCGATTTTGATTCTTCTTTCTGGGCTATTCGCTGGCGCGATTAATAGCGTTGCTGGAGGCGGTACTCTGTTGACATTTCCTGCATTAATGCTAGCAATGGGGTCGGTAGAAGCAAATATCACGAGCACGATTGCCTTATTTCCAGGTTCACTCGCAGGGGCTT
Source organism: Planctomycetota bacterium (assembly GCA_021809185.1). Classification (GTDB taxonomy): domain Bacteria; phylum Planctomycetota; class Planctomycetia; order Gemmatales; family Gemmataceae; genus JAKBAI01. The sequence continues at coordinate 10,378 of JAKBAI010000181.1, read as the reverse complement.
GGAGTTATCGCCAGGAAGTTATTCGCTCAAAAAAAATGATTGTATTATTGCTATTTCCCAGCATTATTGGCGGTACCCTCGGAGGCTTACTACTTATTAAAACCGATGAACAACTCTTTAATCAAATTGTGCCATGGTTGATCTTGTTGGCAACTATTCTGTTTTTGTTTCAAAAACCGTTATCGCTATGGGTAAGACGATTTTCCCAAAAACAAATCGACGAAGAAAAAAAGTTGTTTCAACAAGAACAATTGCAAAATAAAGCGGAACTAGCCAATTCAACTGCACCCGATTCTAGACACCATCATCCTAGACTAGGTATCATCGTCACACTGATGCTATTCCAGATCGTAGTCGCAACGTATGGCGGTTATTTTGGTGCTGGAATGGGTATAATCATGCTGACAACTCTGGCATTTATGGGAATTGGCGATATCCATCATCTGAATGGAGTGAAAACAATTCTAGCGGGGATAATCAATGTCTTCGCTTCTGGAATTTTTGTGTTCAGTGATCTTGTTGTCTGGAAATATTGTCTTCCCATGTCCATTATGGCTATCATTGGGGGCTATTGGGGCGCAAGAATCGCACGAAAACTTCCTCCCAGTTATATTCGAATTTTAGTAATTATGATTGGCTTGATCCTTTCTGCATTTTATTTCTATCAGGAATTTAAAGGAAGATGAGGGTCACTATAATCGTCTACTCATCTTCCTTCCGCAGAACTTCAAGGCGCCGTTAAAACGCAAAATATGGATAAGTTCACGGCATCATTTATTCAAATTCTTTTCTACATTATTAACGAATAGCGATCCAAAACTATCCTCTATACTCATTCTGTGTTGAAAACCGAGAGGTGGTGGACGAAAGTTTGTTTTTTCTAATTTCAATCTAAATGATGTTCCCTACTTGTTCGTTAAATGTCAATCTAAAATCTATTTTTTGATTTCAAATTGATTTCAAATAAATAGTGCTGCTACAGTGATACCTGATAATGCCGAGTGATTAAATCGTTTTGTAGCCAGAGTAGTTTATTAAATGCCCGTACTGTCTTTATTTCCAAAGTTCTTTCTAACCCGAGCTGAAAAATAGTTGCCGTTAAAGCATCTGCAACGAAACCCATTAAGGCATTCATCTGCACTAAAGGCACTTCAATCTCAATCGATCCCGCTTTTTTGGTATGTATTTTTCCAACCATATCCAAATAACTTACCATTTTAGTATCGTATGGCTTGGTAACTAAAGCTACCAAATATCTAGCAAGATGGTTTTTTCGGAATTTAATCATCTCATGATCTGGAGTTAAATCTTCTAATTTTTTGGGTATTTCTCCTTCATATCCAGATTGACGGGGTACAAAATGCCTCCAGGTGGCATCGTATTGATACAATTTTGCATAAACTGCATCTACTAAAGTTGGAACTAAGGGCCCAAGTTTACCAGCTGATTGATGGATCATTTCGATATCTTCTGGTCCAAAACCCATGAAATTACAGAGATATTGGAAGCGGTACTCCAAATCTGATTCTAATCGATTTTCTAGAATAGTTAACATTGCAAACTCCTATAATCTATTTAGAGAGAAAAGTATCACAGGACACTAAATTGGATGTTTAGATCCAATTTAGTATTTATTCTACCCTTCCTAAATTGGATGTCAACATCCAATTTAGAAAAAAATGATTTTTGAGGTTTTTTTCCATGTTTACTCAATCGGTCGAATATGCACTGAGAACGGTAGTTTGCCTTGCGTATGGTGGCGATTTACCCCAAACAACCGTCCAAATAGCGAAAAAAACACTTGTTCCCAAGGCTTATCTATCCAAAGTGATTCAACTTTTAACTCGTGCAGATATATTGATTTCCCGCAGAGGAATTGGTGGCGGTGTGAGTCTTAAAATTCATCCTGAAAAGCTTAAAATACTTGATATCGTGAATGCGATTGAACCTATTCAGAGAATCAAAACCTGCCCATTGGGTCTAAAAGCCCACGGGGTCTTACTTTGTCCGCTTCACAAAAGAATGGATGAGGCATTAGAAATGGTAGAGAGAGCCTTCGCGGCTTCTTCGTTAGCAGAAATATTAGCGGAGCCTAACAGTAGTTATCCCCTATGCGAAATCAAACCCGATTCACCTGTTCCCTCGTTTCAGGAAAAAATATCGCTTAAATCTTGAATGTAAACAAATAAGCATTAATTCTTTTGCCTACCATCAATTTTTAGGGATTGAAATCTAATTCATTTTTTATTCATTTTCGATAGGGCCAAGTTAAAATCGATCAACAAAATGATGAAATTCTTTGAAACATATTTTGATAGGGATAAGAATAATAGGGAGGGAAAAAGGCAATTCAATAAGTAAATTGCCCTTGAAAATTCGGATTGATTTTTAGCTTTGATTCGTCAAAATCTAATTCAATAAACTTCGTTCCACGATCTTTTTCGCGCGATCAAAAACCGGTTGCCAGGTTATTTCCGGAGAGCCGTTTTTTAGACAATCTCGGATTTTTTCTAATGTGTTTCTTGCCATATGCGGGCACTTATTACAAGCGCAAGAGATTCCGGGAACTGGCAAATATTGGTGGTGAGGAAATTGATGTTCCATTTGCCAAATGAGATTGGCCTCTGTTGCAACAAGAAAAATTTTGGGTTCGTGGTAGGAGGATAATAATCGTAGCATTGCCTCGGTGCCACCAATGAAATCAGAATGTTCTAAAATGTTTGCTGGACATTCTGGATGAGCCATTGTAATCGCTTCTGGGTAATTTTTCTTTAATTTCAATAGATCTTGAATACTGAAAATCTCATGAACCATACAAGATCCATTCCATAGGATCATTTTTCTCCCAGAAACTTCTTGTAAATATCTACCAAGATGATGGTCAGGGACAAAGAGAATTTCGTATTCTTCGGGGACTCTTTTAATAATTTCTGTTGCATTCCCAGAGGTGACAATCCAATCCGATAATGCTTTAACTTCCGCTGAACTATTGATATAAGTTACGGTTTGGAATTTTTTTCCTTGATCCAATAACATTTTCTGATAGGCAGCTAAATGAGAGGCAGGACATGAATCGGCTAACGAACAACCTGCTAGAAGATCTGGAAGAAGGACTTTTTTGGTAGGATTTAACATTTTTGCGGTTTCAGCCATAAAATGAACCCCGCATAAAACGATTGTTTTTGCAGATATTTGTGTGGCAGCTCGAGCTAATTTCAATGAGTCCCCCGTTATATCCGCGAGCTGTTGAATCTCCCCCTCTTGATAATAATGAGCCAAAATAACTGCATCTTTCTCTTTTTTCAAATCTAAAATTTCTTGTGCTAAATCTCCAGAATTCCCTAGATCCCGATTTCCTTCTGAAATAGGATTATCAGCAAGGTTTGATAATGAAATTCGATGTTCTGAAATTGGTAACTCCGTTAGGGATGTTTTGGGCGTTGCGATCGAACTTTCAAGCATTTGATTCATTTTTGAAAATAAATTCTCATTTATTAGAGGTAAATTCAGAGTATTAAAAATAGTATTACCTGGTACATCCAAATGAAGATTGAATTTAGTAGAGTCAGGTGAAAAATCGACTGAAAAATTAGATCTATTCATAAAAATCCTTGTTTTTTTGGTGGCGGAGGAAAACCCACTACTCTTGTTCTATTTAATATTTGATAAATTTAAATAGTTTGTTCAATGATTTCTATGATTTGCCAAAAGATGTTGGTAGCTCGCAGGCTTATGGTCTCATTACTTAAAAACCGGTGAAGATCAACAAGAGATCTTTATTCAATTAAACTAACTTAATAGCGCATTCAGAATAAAATGTTATTGAGAAGAAAACGGAGAAAAGATCCAAAGTTCACTTGTCTATAAGAAGAGAGAATCTAAAATTCACAAAAAATAATTATTTTGCTAAGATCGTCGATAAAGATATTTTGAGTCTTATGCAAAATATCTTTTATTCGATTAGTAATCTATAAAGATCGTTCGGGTATTCTGCTTATGAATACTTACGGATTACTTGGATTACTTATTGATAATTTCCTTATAACTTACTTATAAGGTTATATGAATTTTTTAATTTTTCGATGGAGAACCAATTAAATGTTGAGTAGTTTCTCTGGGTATGGATCGCGTTTACTCAAGAAAATAGCGATTCAAAGAAATTTATTTGTATTTTACGCTGGAATGATTCTGTTAACAAACAGTTCAATTTTCAGTGCGGATTGGCCACAATGGCGTGGACCAAATCGAGATGAACTTTCCTCAGAAACAGGTTTACTTTCTGATTGGAGTAAACAGTCTCCAAAGTTATTATGGACAGCTCGGAATCTTGGTCGCGGTTATTCAAATCCTACAATTGTAGAAGGAAAAGTGTATATTCAAGGTTGCCGAGAAGATAAATCTGATTTTTTAATCTGCCTTGACCTCAAAACAGGAAAGGAACTCTGGTCTGTTCCCGTTCAGGAATTTTATGACAATGGTTGGGGGGGTGGTCCAAGAGGAACTCCTACGGTTTCAGGTGATCACATTTATTTGATAGGGCCTAAAGGGTACATCGGTTGTTACAAGAAAAGCAATGGGGAAAAGGTTTGGGGTGTTGATCTCATAAAAACTTATGGTGGTAAGTTAATGTCAGGTTGGGGATATAGCGAATCTCCTCTGGTTGATGGCAATCAGGTGGTTTGTTGTCCTGGGGGTGAAAAAGGAACTGTTCTAGCTCTGAATAAAGATACCGGAAAGTTGATTTGGCAATCAAGCAAATTAAAAGATCCTGCTGCTTATTCTTCTCTTATTCCAGCTACGATTTTAGGAGTTCCCCAATATGTTACCACCACAGGTAATAGCATTGTTGGCATCGATGCAAAATCAGGAAATTTGTTGTGGAAATATAGTAAACAGGGAACCTATAAAGTTGCTGTTATTCCAACAGTAGTAGTAAAAGATAATTATGTTTTTGCGACTGCTGGTTATGGAGCGGGTTGCGATTTAATAGAAATTACCGGTAGTAAAAGTTCTATGCAGGCTCAAAAGATTTACGCAAACAAAAATATGGTAAATCATCACGGAGGTGTCATTCTCTATAAAGACCATATCTATGGCTATTCGGATGGAAAAGGCTGGATCTGTCTAGATCTCATGAAAGGGGAGATCAAGTGGTCGGAAAAGACAAACCAAAAAACAAAAGGGCTTGGTAAAGGCTCCATTACTTATGCCGATGGTCATTTTTATTGCTATGGAGAAAGCGATGGGACCGTTGTTCTCATCGAGGCTTCTACCGAAGGATGGAATCAAAAAGGTCGGTTAGAACTCCCTGAAAAAACCAAACTCCCACGAAAAGCGGGACAGATCTGGACTCATCCCACCGTATCGAATGGCAAACTGTTTTTAAGAGATCAGGATTTATTGTTCTGCTTTGACATTAAAAATGTCCAATAATTCTTGACCCTATTCTGTTTTAATGCTTGCAGCGCCGAGAAGCATTTTTTGGATAGAAAATTGCTTCTCTTGTTTTAATTTTTTTAGTTATCACCTCGCCCTATATTAATGTTTTGCTTCTAATCGATAAATTCAATTATTCATACTGTATACCCAATCTACCCTAATCGATTTTTTCTACTTTTTATATAGAGTGATATTAGAGTGATATGGTTCAACGATTCGATCTAGATCTCCTTTGTTGAATGGATACTCGAAACGTTGTTTGAAAAGTGAGATAGGTTTTGTCACCACAAGATGCTCTGGAGCAACATCAGTTAACACGATTTAAAGATTTACTCCACGAGATACTGCCCAAAAACCGATTTTATACACACAAATACAGTTCCATTCTTTCTAGTTACTCACCTGACTTAACAATTTCCGTACCGCAGTTAATTGATTCTTTCCATTCCATCTCTTGTGTGAGAAAACTTCCATTCGTAGAAAAAAAAGAATTGTTGGAAGATCAAGCCAAAAATCCCTTATACGGTTCTAACCTAACTTATTCCTTCAATCAATACACACGAATTCACCAAACTTCAGGCACCACAACAGGTATCCCGCTAAGATGGTTAGATACCCCTTCGAGCTGGGAATGGATCACGAACTGCTGGCGACTTTTTTTTCCTTGGGTTGGTATTCGATCAGAAGATATATTTTTCTTTCCCTTTTCTTTTGGCCCCTTCTTGGCTTTTTGGTCAGCTTTTGAAGCTGCTTGCCGTTTTGGCTGCCGTGTTATTGCTGGCGGTGGAATGTCTAGTTCTTCTCGATTGAAAGCGATACTGGACCATCAAGCAACGGTTATATGCTGTACTCCCACGTATGCCCTTCACCTTGCTGAAGTAGCTGAAAACGAGAGAATCGATATAAAGAATTCCCACGTTAAAACTCTCATTGTTGCCGGCGAGCCAGGTGGCTCGATTCCAGAAACCAAAAAGAGAATCGAAAATGCATGGGGCGCCAAAGTATTTGATCATTACGGATTGTCAGAAGTTGGTCCTATCGGAATCGAATGCCAGGACTCGATTGGCACCATGGTTATTCTGGAATCAGAAATGATCATTGAGATTATTGATCCAACAACTCTTTTACCGGCAGTTCCCGGTGAAATTGGTGAACTGGTTGTAACCAATCTCGGGAGAGTTGGTAGTCCGTTAATTCGCTATCGAACGGGGGATCTAACCAAACAATCTGTATGCGAAAAGAAAAGAGAGTGGATAGAAAATCCTGGCTCAGAGTTTCAAAGACTTGATACGAAATCGAATCTAACTCAATCAAGGGTTACGAATGTCGATGGAGAAAAATCGATCGTTGCGAACAATCCAACACAATTGGAAGTCGAGAAGCCTCCCGCTCATTGGCGGAAAATATCTGGCGGGATTATCGGACGAACGGATGATATGATATTTTTGCGAGGAAATAATGTCTATCCTTCAGCGATCGAAGGAATCATTCGCCAGTTCCCCGAAATAGCAGAATATCGAATAGTCATCGATCTTCGTTCGTCTTTACCAGATTTAAAGATTCAGATTGAACTATTCCCTCATCAGCGACTGGCACAGCATGGAGATGGTGAAAAGTTGATTCAAGATCGAATCATCACGGCCATTCGAGATCAGTTATTGTTTCGGGTAGAGATCGAAGTCATCGAGTTTGGTACCTTACCGAGATACGAACTAAAAGCAAAAAGAATTCATAAAATTCTTTAACTCGTCAAAAAAACTTTTGAGTTGAAATGAGAATTTATTGAAAAAATTAGTAGACAGAATACTTTTCCCGTTGGAATCAATAGGGAGAATTACTAAGATTAAAATGTCCTTTACGTGTGATTTACCCGCAAAATGTTATTCGGCAAACCTACCCTAATTGGAAAGGATAGATATGCAACGATTTTTTGGATATATGAGATCGATCGGGATTTCTGTTATCTCCGCTCTGATATTATTGTCTTATTTCAACACAACTCTCCATGCAGATTGGCTCCATTGGCGCGGACCTAAACAAACGGGAGCGAGTGAGGAAAAAAATCTTCCTGAAAGTTGGAGTCCCAATACTCCGGGGAAAGAAAACTTGGTCTGGAAAGCTCCCTTCGGCTGCCGATCAACTCCATTAATTATGAAGGGTAAAGTATACATTATCAATGCTTATGGGGAAACACCCAATGTTCCAACTCCTAAAGAAAAAGAGCTTATTGGAGAAAGGGTGATGTGCCTTGACGCATTGAATGGGAAAGTCTTATGGGAACAGATATTTAATGTCTTCCATAGCGATATTGTTACGAATCGATTAGGTTGGGCCCCTTTGGCGGCAGATCCAGTCAAAAATACGATTTTTGCCCATTCGACAGGCGGATTTTTATTCTGTTTTGATGCCGATACCGGGGCGATCAAATGGCAGCGACAGCTCACGGAAGAATTCGGTCGCGTCACGGGTTACGGTGGGCGTGTTGGTGGTGGACCGATTTTTGCCGAAGGTCTTGTTATCGTAGGCATTGTCAATAGTTCTTGGGGGGATCATGGGTTCGGTTTGAACCGGATCGCTGCTTTTGATGGAGAAACAGGGAATGTTGTGTGGTGGGGAATCTGCCCGGGCGCTATTAAAGGAACTTACTATTCCAATCCGATTGTTCATGAAATTAATGGTGAAAAATTGGTTATCACGGGGGGAGCTGATGGTGCCATTCATGCTTTCCAATTACACACCGGTAAAAAGGTCTGGAGTTATACTTTCGCGAGCGGTGTTATCAACCCTTCCCCAGTTGCTGAAGGGAATCTGGTCTACTTATCGCATGGAGAAGAGAATCCAGAGGGGAGTAAAACGGGGATTGGTAGAGTAATCTGTTTAGATGCTTCGCAAATTACGAACGGGACACCGAAATTAGTTTGGGAATTTAGCCGGGGGATCCGTTTTGGACTTGCCTCCCTTGCCCTCGCTGATGGAAAACTTTACATTCCCGATGATGCCGCTAAACTTTACTGTTTCGATGCCAAAAAAGGGAAATTATTATGGAAAGTCAACTATGGTACGACGTCACGTGGTGCCCCAGTCATTGCAGATGGGAAAATATATCTAAGTGAAACCAATGCAAAATTCCATATCATCAAATTACCCAAAGATGGATCTGTTCCCGATGAAGACAACGATTTCTATACGGTTCGATTTAGGAATAAGCCCGGTGCGTCAGGCTTCGTGGAATGTAATTCTACCCCCTCGATTTCGGATGGTCGAGTCTATTTTGGCAATCGAGACGAAATCTATTGTATCGCTAATCCAAATGCTCCCGCACTGAAAAAAGAGAATTATGCACCAGGAACGGGAAAAGCTGCACAAGGGCCAGTTACTCAATTGCAAATTTATCCTGCCGAAGTCGGTTTAAGTCCCGGACAGAGTTTTACCTTTGAACTTCGCGGATACAATGCCAAAGGGGAAAGAGTTGCTAACTTGCCTGGTGAAGCGAGTTGGTCGATTGGAATCCCGCCACCTCCCAAAGGATCAACCACCATTCCACCAAAGTTAGATGCAAGTATCGATGAGAAAACGGGTAAAATAACGATCAATGCCAAGAAACCTTCGCAGCAAGGTTATGTCGATGCCAAGATCGGAATGCTCACGAATCGGGCACGAATTCGTGTAGTCCCTCAGATTCCCTATTCGCAAAACTTTGAGATGATCCCTGTTGGAGCTGTACCCACCGGTTGGGTCAATACTCAAGCGAAATACAAAGTTATCGAGTGGACCGAGGAGGGTAAAAAAGCAAAAGTCCTAATGAAAGTCAATAACAACCCGCGCCCTCCGCTCGCTCGTGCCAATGCCTATATCACCGCTCCTAATTCTTCGAACTATACCATCGAGGCAGATGTTCTTGGTAAAGAAGTCCGAGGAAAACTTCCTGACTTTGGGATTATCGCTAATCGCTATACTCTCTATCTCGATGGTAAACAAACAGAAGATGGTTCTCTTTCGATTAAATTATTGACTTGGGAAGCTCTCACCCCACGACCCGAAGGAAGAGTACAAGCTTCGAAATCATTTAATTGGAAACAGAATACCTGGTATCGACTGAAATTATCAGTGGAATCCGATGGAGATAAAGGAATAATTCGTGGTAAAGTTTGGGAACGATCTCAAAAAGAACCCAATGATTGGACTCTGGAAGTTCATGACCCGCGTGTAAATAAAACCGGCGCGGCAGGTTTATATGGGTATGTTGTCAATGCGACTCAAGATGAACCTGGAGTAGAAATTTATTACGATAATATATCCATAGTTCCAAACAAAAAATCGGTTAGCCGAGCCAATATTAAATAACTTTTACGAATTTCAAAAAGGTCGATATTTCTTTCATGGATATTTATAATTTGATTCCTTGAATAAAAATCGATCTTTTTTAACAACACCCCACGAAATATCCTTCGAATTTTTTTTACTTTTATCTTTCGAAAAATTATCGAATTTGATTAGAATTTAATTACGAAACGATATTCGAGATTGCACAAATGGACTTCTTCAAATGATCCATTTTATAGTCCTGGAAAAAATAATATTATTTACTCCATCCGTAACTCTTAAAAGATAAAAAGGAAAACCATGAAAAGATTTTTATTCTATAGTCTTGGGATGATTTTGATAATCGGAGGAATTGTTGCCTCTGTAGGTTGTGGAAATAATTCAGATAAAAAAAATCCTAAATCGGTATCCATTAGTCCAAATGCTTCCAAGGAAACCGCATCAAAATCTAAATCTGAAACAGATATACAAGATTCTAAAATTTCTGTACCAAAAGAATCTAAGTCGACTTCAAAAAACTCCTCCGATAACAACGTGGTGAGCAAAACAGGCAAGCAAGCCTCTAAAGAAGAAAAAGCCTCTAAAGAAGAAAAAGCCTCTAAAGAAGGAAATACTC
>JAKBAI010000180.1 GCA_021809185.1 Planctomycetota bacterium | reverse complement strand
ATGGCGTTGGCAATCAATTCTTTGCCGGTTCCACTCTCTCCGGTTATGAGAACCGGTTCTAATAAAGGGGCAACACGGCCAATCGTTTTAAAGATCTGCATCATCGGTTGCGAGCGGCCAATCAGTTCCTCTTCATCGATATTTTCTTGTTCTTGAGCAGATAATATTTCAACTTGTTCAATCAAGGCACGCTGAGTGAGTGCTCGGCGAATCGTAAAGAGGATTTCATCGAGATCGAAAGGTTTGGTAATATAATCGTATGCCCCCAATTTCATTGCCTGAATCGCAGCAGCACTTCCACCAAATGCCGTAACTACGATCACCGGAGTCTCTTCAAGCCGATCGGCAAACTCACGTAAAATAGCCATACCATCCTTTTTAGGCATTTTAAGATCAAGCAGTGCGGCAGAAACATTGCTCTGATTCAGGTGATACGCTGCTTCTTCTCCATCTCGCGCTTCTAAGATCTCAAAACCTTCACTCCGTAACAGCAAGGCTAAATTGACTCGAATGGTAGCATCGTCATCCGCAATTAAAACGATTTCCTTTTTTTTCGATTTGTTCATTTGTTCTCACCCAATCCTCTTGAAATATTCTTAAATATTGCTGTCTAGTTTCGTTTGGCTAGAGCGATTAAAGCAATCTTGGCGTTTGTTGTTAATGATTTAGATACGATTTTTGCTATCCTATTCTTGGTTCGGTTTATGATCTTGATCCGGCACATCAAGAAAAGGTAGTTGTTTTAATTGCTTTGGCAAACTTGAAGAACCATCAAACTCCAGTTCAAAACTAGCACCAACCTCTCCGGGAACGTAACGGATGACTCCGCCGTGTTGAGCAACCATTTCACGGCATAACGCTAATCCTAATCCTGTTCCATCTTTTTTTGTCGTAAAAAAAGGTTCAAATAATTTTGACTGGTGTTCGACAGGAATGCCTGGGCCATTATCCGAAATAGTGCAAAGAATCGAACCGGTTCTTATCCATGTTTTACAAAATATTTTTCCCCCCTGAGGCAGTGCTTGAATGGCGTTGAGGACAAGATTCATCACTACTTGGCGTAATCCATGCAGACTTCCTTCTATTTTAGGTAATGGTTCACACAAATCAAATAGGAACGAGATATTTTGTGATTCCGTTTGAATTCGGAATAGTTCCGTAACTTCTCGAATGACTTGATTCAAATCGATTTTGGCCCGCGCATCAAACCCAGTTCGAGCAAAAAGCAAGAGGTTCGTTACCAGAGAATTGATTTGATCAACACCATGAATAACCGCTTGCATACTTTGGGGATCTCTTTGTCTTTCAGGATATCTTTGCCAGAGTTGGATGGTCGAACGAATCCCTGCAAGGGGATTGCGGACCTCGTGGGCGACCCCTGCTAACATCTGGCCAATGCCAGCCAATCGTTCCGCTCGTTGCAGTTCTGATCGTAACTGATCTTCCTTGGTTCTAGATCTTCTCAACATATGGTTTAAATGCAGAGAAAGAACCAAGCCAACCCCAACGGCGATTAGTCCCAAAGAGGCACTTAATTTATAGCGACGACTTTGTTCATGTAGATCGCTCGGGCTAATAACTCGTACCATCATCCAGCAAGCGACCCTCCCAGAAAACTTTCCCTTTAATCCGCTAGTTCCAATAATCACTCGACTCGATTCCACATCTAAGATCTGAACGATCGGTTTACCCGAATCAAATTGTTCCAAACTCAGTTTGGCTTGTGCTCGAATAAAAGGGGTTTCCAAAGGGGGAGGATCGTGTCGACGCCCCTCGTTCTTGGCGGATATCGAGGAGCCATAGCCAAAAAATTCATCGTAATCGAGGTGATAATATCCCCCTTCAAAAAGAGGGTCGTTATTTTGCAAAACCTTTTGAATATTCCGGGCATAGCGTTTATCCATTGCCGTTGGTAAATCCCCTTTTTTCGAAAATGGATTTTTACCGATCGGGCCGGTTTCTTTGATTAGTTGATTTAACAATTCGCTAAGCTGAGTTCGTAGTAAATCTTCTCGATTATCTAGAGGTTTGGCGAGTAAGGGATTAATGACTAGAAGCACTAACGAGGCCGAAAATAGAAGAAGTACTAATATCGTTTCCAGTCGGATCCACCAAGAGAATAATGTCTTCATGATCGATTTCGTTACGTTAAACCGGAGCTAAATTTTGTCTTTATCATCCTATAAATTATAAGATATATATTTTATGGATCGATGGAATAACTGTCTCTGCCAACGATCATCGATCTCCCAGAATATTCAATAATAAAAGATCAGAGAAAATCGAATTCTTCGGAAAGAAAGAAGGTTGGCGAAACAAAAACAAGCGGATTTCTGCAAGTTCAAACACCGTTCGATGGTACTTCCAAGAGCGGGGAAACCATGGATGCAAAATGTGCCGGTAATCAAAAAAGCAACATGAACCAGAGTACTCCAATCATCATTGTCACTAAAGTAATTGGGATACCCGCGCGGCAGAATTCGCCTAAACTGATATCGATCTTTTCACGTTTTGCTTGTTCCACGACGATCAAATTAGCAACCGAGGCAAAAATAGTTAGATTGCCCGCAAGAGTACTCATCATCGCCATGATAAGCCAAGAAGAAGAAATCGTATGATCTAAGGGAATAGGGACTAGCGGAGCTAGTAATAACACGGCTGGAACATTGCTGACCAAATTCGAGAGAATAGCGACAACTACCCCCATGGCCCATGGGGCTGTAAACTGATTTAATTCATGGCTCCAATGAACGACCACCTGTTCATGAAAGGCGTGGACGACCACAAATAATCCGGAGAACATCATCAACAATTCCCAATCGATTTCGGCAAAGATCCAGCGAGCATCTCGTCGTAGTAATATAACAATCCCCATAGCCGACAATGCCACCACCGCCAAAGGAACTCCCACGAGAAACGCAATTAAAATACCGATCAGGATAAACCCATTAGCGATGAATCTTGGCGAGGCGAAAATACTGGATTGATTTGAGGATGGAGCTAACTTGTTAATTTCTGGATGCTCCAAAACAGGTTCGGCTACCGTTGATTGCGAAGTAAGAGAATTTAAGTATTTCAAATCTTGTCGAAAAATAATTCTCATGATGGCGAAGGCCGCCCCAAGGGCCAGAATCGAAACAGGAGTCATTCGGAGAGCAAACGAAAAAAAATCGATCCCTGAGAGTTTGCCAATAATCATATTCTGAGGATTACCCACCAACGTTGCCAGCGATCCGATATTCGAGGCTAGAGAAATTCCTATAAGATGAGGTTTAGCTGACATCCCCTTTTGACGGCAAATACCGATAATGACCGGAGTCAGAGCTAAACAGATAGTGTCGTTGACCAGTAGTGCGGATAAGATGGCACTGATCCCCATGGTACAAGCCAAGAACCAAGAAGGATTTTGAATACGCCCGAGAAGTTGCTTGCTTAGCCCTTCCATAAAACCGGCTTGCCGCATAGAACCGAGAACAACCATCATTCCCAACAATAGAGCAATGGTGTCGAAATCGATTGCTTGAATCATATCAGGAAAAGTCAGAATACCAGTTGCTACAACCGCTATTCCCCCCAGCACAGATACTCCGGTGCGATCGAGGCCTAGCCAAGGCAACCTTCCCCATAACATGCCGATGTAAACAAATCCGAATATGATTACCGTTCCCCAAAACAACATCTGAATTCCTTCGCTTGCTTATTTATCTGCAAAAAACTATATCAGTTTCAATTTTTCTCACCGCATTCGCATAGTTTTTATAATACGTCTAGTGGTTTTCTGTTCTTTTGAAATTTATATTATTGCTATCTTTTTACTGTTTTTAGTAAAAAACAATGATACCATCTGTTTAAGATTCGAGAAACCCCAGATATCGGGGCGTTACAATAAACGAGTTTAATTTCAAAGATAAGTTTCAAGTTCAGCTCGCTTTGCTAACCGTTTATTGATTTCGTGTTACCCATTTTAATCGATTACGTGTGAATAGTTGCTCCTGGAATATTATCGCAAGGGTGATTAAATAGATGGTAGAAAATCTCATATTTATAATCATTTATTTCATTTTAATGACTCCTAAAAGAGATGGGCAAACGATTCAAATTCGATGCAAATCTACTTTATATCTTTCTTCAAATCCAATCCCATGTTTGGATCGATTTCTTTATTGAAACCTAGGATTCATAATAGTTGGGACACCGATTTCTAATTTTATTCTCTAAATATCTCTTTTTTGTTAGCTACTTCATTTTGTATGACCAGGACTGAATTTCAGTTAGGGAGTTTTCGATGGATGCTCAGATCGCCAAGTAGACCATAAAAAGGTGCCAAGGAGAGCTACAACTGTTAGGCAATAATACGCGGTGTTATAACCGTAGAATTCGACGAGACTACCAGCGATGATTGGACCAAAAAGCCCGCCGCAACTTATAGCAAATCCAATGATTCCGAGCAAAGTATTAAATCCCCCTTTTTGAGCCGTGAGGTCAGCAGCGATGGGTAAGATTACGACTCCAAAAATTCCTGCCCCGACTCCATCAAGCAATTGGATAGTAATCAAATGTTCTGGTTTACTTGCAAGAGTATATAAAAAAATTCGCACCGATAAAACCAAAAAAGCGATGCCAAAAGTCATTTTCCTCCCCCAGCTTACTAACATCCAACCAGTCAAGAAAGAGACTATGATCATAACGGCTTGGCTCCAAAGAACTACCTGAGCAACCAGGTGATGCTCCGCACCCATATCGAGAAGATGCTGAGCGACTAGGGGCATTACAGGGGCATTCGCTAGATGAAATAAGATGGTTGACCCTATTAATATTCGTACATTTTTATTCTTCAATAAATCGCTGATCGTTCTTTTGGGGTGTGTACCCTCATTCGAAGAATGGCTTCGTTCTCGTGTTGGATCGAGTTCGAAGCGAGAGATGAATAAAACAATAATGGCACAGGCACCGCTCGAAAAAAATAGGAAAATAAATACCCCATTCAATCCTCCATACTTCAAAACAACAATCCAACCAAGAGAAGAGAGCAAAATGCCGAGATGGTTAAAAACCTGATTGATGCTAGTCGTTTTTTCTAACCTCTCTCTCCCAACCAAACTCAAGGCCAACGTACCTAGTAATGGCATAAAGGTTGATTGCAATATGCCAAGCAAAAATAGGACGCAACCAATAAAAATAATATGATCGGTTACTCGAGGTAAAACTAGATAACATAATCCCACAATCAAAGAGACTAAAACGAACATGGATCGGCGCATCGATAATCGATCGATCAGGATACCGATAGGTATTGGGGCCGCTACCGCACCTAATCCAGATAAAGCAGTAACTAATCCGATATGGAACGGCCTCCATTCATTGCTTTTTAGCAAATCGGCGATCATCGGCATCGAGATGCCACTGATCCCCGCTGCAAACGCATTAGCTAAATTAAGAGCGATTGCACTCCGGTAACCCCGATCTTGATAGGATCTTTTGAGAACACGAAAAAAGACATTACTCTGATTCTGAAGGTCATGTCTTTTTACTACTTTTTGTTCATTCTGCTCATCTTCCAAAAGGTTACGCATTGTTATCCATTATGGTTTAAACTTAAATCAGTTGCTATTTCGTCAATTAAAAGAATAGATTGGCAAATCAGATGCCATCTACTAAAGCTGGATAACATTAGCTTGAAAAAGATAAAATAGTTAATTCATAAATTGTTGAAAAGTAATTACTTATAAATATATTAATTTGAAATTGAATTCTAGAAGTCGGAAGATATTTTAGATAAATATAGAGAACGGAATGGGAAAAAATCCCACATGAATTGAGGAGATTCTGCCTGGTTATCTTGAATGTCAAGTTGTAAATCAGGACGGGGATCAGAAAAGTTTCGTAATCATGGAGAGCTTTTCAAGAATAAAATACGGTATTGAAACAATCATTTTTATAAGCGGAGTGGCAAAATTACGAATACAAGCAAAAAGTGAACAATAAAAAAGATAATGATTATCAAGCAAGTCAATCTCTCCAAAAAATTGACTTGCTTAGAGCCTGTCCCATAATAAGCAAAATTGCTCCGCTTCGTGAGGGAGGAATGAGACTAAAACCTCTAAATGACTCATCGGTTATTCCGAGTTCAAATTCGAAAGTCATTAAGATTAGTCAATGGGTAAGCAACCATTTAATTCGGACCAGGGGGAATTGAATCCTTTTGCTGATCGCTTGAAGCAGAATCTGATTTTTTCCCCTACCAAATAAAAAGAATTGCCAATATTACAAGAACGATTCCTACCAAAGTAATCGCATAAGGCAGACGTTTACTCTGTTTCTTTTTTTGATGGATGGTTTTTCTTTTTTGAATATTTTTGGTAATTGAAATTTTTTTAGTAGAATCATGTAAACACGGCGGTTTCGACCAGGGAGTCAAAGCGGTGATTACTGCCTTCATCGATTGAAATCGTTCATTCGGATTTTTAGCCATCATTTTTTGAATCAGATTGGAAAGTTCTTCTGGAATCTTGGGGTCGACTATGTGAACAGCAACAGGTTGACAAAACTGGTGAGCTAGCAGTTTTTGATTGGTTGAGTTTTGAGAAAAAGGGGCTTTACCAGTTAAAAATGAATAATACGTTGCACCTAAGCTATAAATATCAGCACGATAATCGACTCCATGGCTATTCATTATTTGCTCGGGTGCCATATAATCGGCAGTTCCAAGAATCATCCCTTCTGCATGATTTTTGGTTAAATTATCCTCTTCCTGAAAAAAGAGAGCCAAACCCATATCCAAAATTTTTATATTCCCACTGGTATCTAATAACAAATTAGATGGTTTAATATCGCGGTGGACGATGCCTTTATCATGACCGTGTTGTAAACCACTCGCGATCTGAATCACCCATTTCGTAGCTTCAACGTGGGGAATCGATCCACGTTTTTCGACCACGGAATCCAGAGATGTTCCTTCGACATATTCCATGGCCAGAAAATGGATATTCCCTTCGTGATTAATATCGAAAGCTTTGACAATATTGGGATGATCCAAAACAGCGGAGGCACGGGCTTCACGATAAAACCTTTTTACTGCTTCTGGATCTTTCTGCCGATTCGAGGGTAATACTTTTATCGCTGCTTTTCTTTTAAGAGATGAATGTTCTGCTAAATAAACATAGCCCATTCCTCCTATGCCTAGACGATTCAAAATTCGATATTTACCTAATATAAAACCTCGATATTTCCCCACTATAAAATGCCTAGCATGAAACTCGGTTATAAACCCTGCTTCAATTGCTTGATCTAAAAAATCTTTTGGGTGGTCTTTGAATTGATTCCGATTCTCATCCACCCATTGGAAAAAGCTAGAATCATCTACTAAGCCGCTCTTGCGAATTAATTCAATAAGCTCTTCGGAGCATGAGGGAACAGCGACCATTTTTTTATTCCAACAAATCGACTAAGATTTTAATATTAAATTGGCGAACCATTTATAAACTGAAGGATAAATTTTGTTGTTTGTCAAATTTCTTCTCAAAGATTAACTCGATTTTTGTATGAATTCAATCGGATTATGGTCGAATCTCAATATTCTCGCTTTGATTTTGGAGAGTTCAATCAAACATGAAGTTTACTGATTTTGTGAGATATGGTAATTCGATAGAGGATATTAGCTTTCTAAAATTTGAATTATACCTTTTTTCAACTAGCTCGGTTCGAAATGAGTTCATCAAGAATGAACTGATAAATCAATATGAAACAAAGTAAGAATTAATATCGAGCTGAAACAATCCTCTGAAGTTTCAGCTCGATTTTCTATTTTATCTCGATCATCTTTTATCGAATTTCAGAATATCTTGAATTGGTACAAAACAAGATGATTACTCAGAAATAAAATTTTGAATAATTGGAGTGAAACTAGTCGATGATTTGATTCGAGTTTCTATTCGGGTTCCTTGGAAGGTCCAGCTAACAATCGGTTCCCGTAATATCCCTTTGCGGCAAGCGTTTTTTCAATTTCTTGGATGTTAAATAACTTTGGATCTTTAAGAGTCATTTTGGCTTGTCTAGACGTTGAATTTGTTTGAACCGAAGATTCATCTACCCACGGTAGAGTTCGTAGTGCACTAGAAACTTTCACACTACAAGAAATACCTCAGCTCATTCCTGGAATCTGAATAATAATCTGATTCGGACCATCGATGGTCATAGAGGAATCATCTTTCAATTGGCTACCAAATATCACCACTCCCGCAATGACGATAGCCACAGCAAGTTGAAATAACACCGATTTCATTAGGATCCTTTCTTAAATTCCGAAGTATTAATTTAATTTCTTTAATATAATAGACCAAACAAAACGCCATTCATTCGATCAAAAGCGTTTTCGTTATATCATTACCTATATTATATTAGTCCATACTAAAGAGATTTTCTTACAATTCTTACGATTTAGATAGATTGTCTGAGCAAATTGATCCATAAAGATTCGAAGAATAGTAACTTGTTTATAGATTCATTTTGGATTCATATCTCTATATCTTACTTTTTTTCAATATAGACTTCTGAATTCTGCATTTTTTGAATGATCTTTCGATGGGGAGTACTAAAAGGATAATTGGATACTTCATCTCTGGAAACCCAGCTATATTGCGAATAATCGTTGGATAAAAAAGTCCCTTTAGTATACTTTATCTGAAAACACCTCATTTGAACCTTAAATCGGGTTATCGAATAGAGGATATCGAAGGATTCGTTAAGGAATGTGCCCGATATTCCCAGAGATTCTTCGAGTTTGAAGTCACTAAAACTGAGCAAGGAATCTCCATCAGCTAAGGTTATTGAAGGAAATTCCCAAAGATTTCCCCATCTTCCATCAGCAGGTTTTTGGCAAATCAACCATTGATTGTTCTTTTGAATGATAAACGCTAACTGATTTACTCGTTGAATGTTTTTTTTGGGTGCTCGAAGAGGTATTTCGTTTACGCAATTCTGCTGATTTGCAAGACAGATCGAGTTGAGTGGGCATTGTTGGCATTGCGGATTATCTTGAGTGCAAACAAGCGATCCTAATTCCATCAATGCTTGGTTAAAATCACCAATCTTCTTATGAGGCAACAATTGTTCGGCGAGCTGCCATACCTTTGATTGCGTGCTTCCCTTGGCTAAATCTTCTCGAATCGCAAAAATCCTGGCATAAAGTCTCCGGGTATTTGCTTCGACGATTGGTAATCGGAGTTCAAATGCTTGAGATAGAATCGCTCCAAGCAGATATCGACCTATTCCTGGAAGATTTTGCCAATAATCGATGTTTTTGGGAATTTGATTTCCATTATCTTGATAGATCATTTTTGCAGATCGATGCAGATCTCGAGCACGGCGATAATACCCCAGTCCCTGCCAACATTTAAGCACTTCAGATTCTGCTGCCAAAGCTAAATCTTGTAAGGTCGGGAATTTTTCTATGAATCGAGGAAAGTAATTTCGAACAGTTGATACTTGTGTTTGTTGTAGCATAACCTCGCTAATCCAGATCCAATAAGGATCCCGATTTTTTCGCCATGGTAGTTCGCGCTGGTTTTTTTTGAACCAGTTCATCAATTTTCTTCTTGCCGATGTCCATTTTTCTGCTGTCCAAGGAATCGGTACTTTTTGATTCAAGAGAATCTCCTTCGATGAATTTTTTTTAGATGAGGTGGGAAATAAGATCTTCATTGATTGAAGTTTTGTGAATATTCATAATTAATCGAACAATTTCCCTTTCATGTTGTCATCGGATTTCAAGGGGAGAAAATGAAGGAAATGGGTAAATCTAATTCGATCGAGTAACTAAAAACATGCGAAAAAAGTAGGAGTAATGGGATGACCAATCAGCAAATTTATGTGGATGAAAATTGCTTAATTGCAGATAGGTAATTTGAAAAGATCAAAAATCGAAATTCAAAGAAATTGCTTGTATGAAAGAAATCCGCTAGATGGGATGGTTAGCGGATTTCCACAATCATCGATCAATCAGAAAATATTTTAACAATGATACCAAATTTAAAAATACTAATTTTAATATTCTGGAGAGTAAAGCATCCTACAATGCTTGGGAAAAATCAGGTTCGAGGTCGGCGCATATATTTGGAAAGAATGGCCGCAGCAGCCCCTGAAGTATCTGCGTTGTTTGGATTCGCTTTTTTCTCTTCTTTTTTGGGAGTTTCATTGCCAATAGCGGGTAGTTCCATTACCGTTGTCCCATCCGGAATACTCTGTTCCGAAGTCTGTTCTCCACTTAGAGCAGTATCTGTATCTTCCATTAACAACATTGCTGCAATTGCATCTGTTTCATCAGAACTTACCGTAGATTTTACAGATGGTTCCTTATTGGTTTCCTTAAGACTATCGGCTTCGGAAACAGCTTCTGATTTTGCTACGGCAGGGGTAGGAGAAACTTTTTGCGAAGATCCTTTATTTGCTGTAGGAGATTTTGAAGGGGTCGGCGATGAAGAATTGATTGGCAATTTTGCTGAAGGAGATACAACGGGCGCAGAAGGAGAAGAGGGTGATGTCCCTGAAGTTGTTCCAGACTTAGAAGGAACAATATTTTCTGAACTCAAGGTTTTTTGAGGTTTTATAACAGCAGGTGTTGGCTTGGTTGCACTAGTAGATGCGGGAATTTTAATTGATTCACTGGAACTATCTTTGGGGGGAGATCCTAAAGTTGAGGCTGAAGAAACCGATTGGATCGCTTTTTGTTGTCCTGATTGAGACACTTCTGAGTTAGAAGAAGCAGTATTATCAACTGCTAAACTGAATTCCAATGGGCCTGCTCGAAATCGATCCCCTTCTTTAAGCTCTATTTCCCCAGCAATTTGTTCATTATTTACAAAAGTTCCATTCGTACTTCCTAAATCGCTGATATAAACTTTCTCATCCCGAACTCGAACTAAACAGTGTTTTTTACTTATGTTTGGACTGGCTGGCCGCAGATGACAATCGGGATCTCGGCCTATTTTGAATTCTGAACCAATTAAAGGAATCACTTTCCCTTCGTGAACCCCTTGGGCAACTACCAAGCTGAATTTCATAATCTAACCTCGTTTGATAGCTGAATTAAAATTAGTATGACATTTTTCAATGCCGATCTAAATTCATTGATTTCTCTTTTGTAACAATCAATCTTTAGAGTTTATCTAGATTTTACAAAAATCAAGATGCTCTTTAAAATTATCGTGACAAATAATCCTGAAAATTTAACTCGTGCAAAATAACTGTAATAAAAGTTTGAGAAACAACTATAGTTTCAAACTTTTCTATGTTTCAG
>JAKBAI010000179.1 GCA_021809185.1 Planctomycetota bacterium | reverse complement strand
TCTCGGTCAAGCAACTCCAGCCCCTCCTGTTGGCCCTGCTTTGGGTGCTCATGGGGTTAACATTGGAAAGTTTGTCAAAGATTTTAACGATCGAACTCAGGAAATGAAGGGGGTAATGATCCCCGTTGTTATCACAGTTTATTCGGATAAATCTTTTGAGTTTATTACTAAGAGTCCACCCGCAGCTGTGTTACTCAAACAGGCGGCAGGAATTCCCATCGAAAAGAAAAAGGGGGGAGATGTTATCCCTGCCGAGGCGAAAAAAGGGGGAAAGTATAAGGGCTTTAAAGTATCGAACAAACAGCTTCAGGAAATTGCCCAGAAAAAAATTAAAGATCTCAATGCTCGAGATCTTGAACATGCAGTCCGACTGATTGCAGGAACGGCCCGAAGTATGGGGCTTACTGTAGAGTAGGAGAAAATCACAACGGGTATTAAAAAACTCCAAAGAGCCATTTTCAGAGCTTAGTAAAATATCTGTCGAATTGTGATTGAAAGCTTTTGAGAGGAGAAAATATTCTCCTCTGAATTTTTAGCCCAAAAATAGTAACATTGAAATTGTTGTTTTTAAGCAGTAAATTTTTATACATTAAATACAATGTATTGTTTGGCCCCGTGCAATGCTTAATTGGGAGTGGCGCCTAATTAAGAAAATTTAATTAAGATAATAATGTTGGTTATAATCTCCGGTTTGATTTTTTTCAAACTTTTTTGAAACGAAGAGTGAATAGATAAAAAGAGTATCAGGAAATCAAGAAGATTATAAAATTATAATTGAGAATAAAAATGGCTAAGACTAAAGATAACAAAGCAAATACAACCGAATCGAAACCAGGGGAACAGATAGGGAAGACCGAGGCGGGTAGTACGACAGGGTCTCCTTCTGAGCCTGTAGCTTCTACCCCAGTGACGAGTGGTGGTTCGACGGGAACAAGCAATTCGACTGCGCCTCTTGCAAGTACCGCAATTAAAAAACGTGGTCGAACTCCTGGAAGAGGCCCAAAACCAGGCAAGAAATTGCGAAATCATTTGAAGAATGTAAAATCTAAATTAGCAAAGGAAGGGGTGGTTCCATTGAAAAAAGGACTCACTCTATTAAAATCTATCAAACGAGCCAAATTTGATGAAACTGTCGAAGTCCATATTAAATTGGGCATCGATACGACAAGTGCGGATCAGATGGTGCGAGGGACGGTTCCGCTTCCGTATGGAAAAGGTAAAGCGGTGCGCGTGATTGTTTTCTGCCAGGGGGATGATGTAAATAAAGCGAAGGAAGCTGGAGCAGATTTTGCTGGTTCGGATGAATTAATCAAGAAAATTCAAACGGAAAACTGGGTTGATTTCGATGTCGCATTAGCTACTCAATCGATGATGGGGCAGGTGAGTCGACTTGGTAAAATTCTCGGTCCACGAAATTTAATGCCCACGCCAAAAGCTGGGACGGTTGTTCCTGCTAATAGTGATGTAGGTGCCGCAGTTAAAGAATTTAAAGCAGGTAAAGTCGAATACCGAGCCGACAAATCAGGCAATGTTCATGCTGGAGTTGGTAAACTCAGTTTTGATGAAGAGAAATTACAAGCAAACGTTCAAGCATTGGTTGATCAAGTTCGTGCTGCTAAGCCTTCCGGTGTCAAGGGGAATTATGTCGAATCGATCTCGATATGTTCATCGATGTCCCCAAGTATTCGGATTACCATGTAGGATGTTGATGCTTTTTTATCGAAAGACCGATTTGCCTCGGTCTTTATTGTTTTATAATATTTTGATGTATCGAATTTTATGTAGAGTTTAACGAGATATTTTGGGAAAATTGAATTCAATTGGATTCATACAAGAAATTTTAGAGTGGATCGAGCTGTATTAAAATTGAGATGTTTCTCCGATAGATAATTCCGATAGATATTATCGATTCAATGACGCAATAATCAATTCTAATATTTCTTGAATTCTAACGGGAAAAAGTGAGCGGAAAATGAGCAAATTAGTTAAGAAAATGCAGCTTGAAGCCATGACCAAAACATTTGGTAAGGCACGTGATCTAGTTTTTTTGAGAACCAATAAGGTGGATTCTGGTCTGGAATATAATTTTCGAAAATTATTGCGAGATAAGAAAGTTCATCTCCAGATGGTAAAAAATACTTTTGCTCGCAAAATTCTGCTCGAAAACGGAATTGAAGTTAAAGGGGTATGGGAAGGAAATACTTATATTGCTTGGGGAACAGATAGTATCAAACAACTGAGCCAAGCAGTTGATGGCGTCCTTAAAGAGATTGAAAAGAAAGATAACAAAGTAAAAGATAAAATCATTGTCAAATCCGCTGTTGCAGATGGGCAGCAGGTGACAATGAAACAGGCACTTGAGATGCCTACTCGCCAAGAGATCTTGGGACAAGTGATTGGTATGCTCTTTTCCCCAGTTTCTGCTGTTATCGGAGCAGTTATATCTCCTGCTGGTCAAGTTGTGTCGCAGCTGGATAAACTGATTGAGAACAAAGAAAAAGAGGGACAGGCCCCATCGACTTCTGTATGAATTTAGCTTTGATTTCTCTTAGATCCAAAAGAGTATAATTAACTATTTGATAGAAATTTATATCTGGTTAGCTTAAACAGATTCATCGATGAGATTCGTTAAATCTGAAGCTAATCCGTTGACAATCCAAACCGAGTTTTGGCTATTACGCTGGAAAATCGATCGATCTGCTTCAAATCGATCAAAATACTTATGGAGTTTGAAAAATGAGTGATGTTACTGTTTCCCCTTTGGTAATGGAACTGGGTGATAAATTTGCCAATTTGACCATTGTCCAAGCGGTGGAATTAAAAGAATATTTGAAATCGAAATATGGATTAGAACCCGCCGCTGGGGGCGTAGTTGCTATGGCCCCTGCAGCAGCTGCCGCCGGAGCTGCACCAGCTGCTCCTGCTGCTGAACCTACGGAATTCAACGTAATTCTCGAAGCTGGTTTTGATGCCACTAAGAAAATCGCGATTCTCAAAGTTGTTCGTGAATCGATGGGATTGGGACTCACCGAAGCAAAAGCTTTCGTTGAAGGTGCTCCGAAGACCGTTAAAGAGAATGTTGACAAGAAAACCGCTGAAGAAATTAAGAAAAAGCTGGAAGAAGCTGGTGCAAAAATCACGATCAAACCTGCTGGTTGATCGTTGTATCTCCAGTCAAATTGTTTAAGGCGATGTTTTTTGTTTTTAATTCTTTTATAAATATTTCAAAAAATAAAAAAATATTGTAAGGGGGAGTCGACGATTCGAATTTTTCTCCTTACAATGTTATTTACGGAATATTTACGTATTTGGAATTAGTTAATAATTATCCAAATACATCTTAATCAAAATTTAGAAATTTCAGAAATTTCAACCTGAGTAGCAAGAATTTGTTTTTGAAAAATCATCTAGATTAAAATCCTATAACTTGAATCTGATTTCGAACCTCAATTTTTTGAAGATTTGAAATCGGTTTTATGTTATTGAAAAATATTTCTAGTGTTGTTTTTGTATTGTTCATTATCGTAAATAGGATTTAAATACTTTAAATTTAAAGTTATTGATATTTAATTATATCTTTTATTTCAAAGTAAATTAATATAAACCTATAACTACTATTTAACGAATAAATCAAATAATACAAGGTGATTTTGATCTGTTTTTGTTAGTTGGGTATCAAAAAATAGATTTAAGAGTTTTGAGTGTTTTTGAGTAATGTCTTCAGATATTGATGTTATATTCCCAAAATCGCTCTCTTAAATCAAAGGATCGATTTTTTGTTATTAATTTTGGGATCTAACGAGAACGAATACATAAAATTTTTAGTATTCTGAAAATATTAAATAAAAAAAATACACCCAATAAATAGATTGCTCCAAAAAACGAGATTAAGCAAGAAAAACTAAGATATTAATTAGTCGCGATTACAGAAAAGCAAAGGGTGTTTTTGAATCATGAGGATTCTTAAACATCACGAAACATTATCAGTTCGTATCCTGAATATATTTATTAGAGTATATTGATTAGTGTGAATTGAAAACTAATTCATAAAACTAATTCTTTATTTCTCTAAAATCAGGGTGCAAATTGAAAGTGTTTTAGGTTATTTGAAAGTTTAACTATTCAAAAATCATTATGATTTCATCTATTTCATCTCATCGTATTTTATGGAGGTTATCATGTTCCACAACATTTACAACTGGACTTTTGTTACCTCTGTTGTTTCTGAATCTGTTCGATCAAATCCAATTTTCCCAAATCCATTTTAGGATAAATCTCTGTTGAGCCTTTACAGTTAGTTGTCCCTCACAGCAGTTAGAAATAATTAATGCTGTTGTGGTAAAGAAAGAGAATAAGTGAATTACGTCTGGGGGACGTGGGAACTTGAATCATTCATAAACGATATTAGTATCGACACCAATGACATCAAATGCGCAACCATCGTCGAATGAATCTAAGAGAATTCAATCAAAAAAAGGATATTGGTTCAAGCGAGCAATGAATCAGCAAGGGAATCGCAAAATTACAAAATGTTAGTAGTGAATTTATGATATGAGCTATTGAGTAAATTTAGCAAGTAAATTCAGCAAGTAAATTCAGCAAAGCGAATCGGAATAATTTTAAATAGAATTTAAAGAAAAAAGGTCAGGAGAAGCCAAAAATGCCAATTTCAGCTACCCGTATTATTCGCCCGGAAAAAGAACGGAATTTTGGGATTGTTGGTGATACAGTCGAGATACCCCCTTTAACTGATGTACAGTTAAAGGCCTATGAACGATTTTTGCAGCTCGATACGCCAGCGGAAAAGCGGGAGCCGATAGGATTGCAAGGGGTACTGGAAGAGATTTTTCCGATCGAGAATTTTGGTGGCACCAAAAAAGCAACGCTCAAGTTTGTAAAATACGAACTGGGTAAACCTCGCTATGAACCGGATGAATGCCGCCAGATTCGGCTCACCTACGGGCGCCCGTTCAAAGTAACTTTGAGACTCGAGCGGGAAGATGGGCAAGCGGTCGAGGAAGAGGTTTTCCTTGGCGATATGCCTATCATGATTGGTGGTGGTGAATTTATAATCAACGGTGCGGAACGTGTGGTTGTCAGCCAATTGCACCGATCGCCGGGGGTCGACTTTGTGGAAGACCAGGACGGGGATCGCAAACTGCAATCATGCCGTATTATCCCTGAGCGTGGTTCTTGGATCGAAATCGCTGTTTCGAAAAAAGATACCCTCGGTGTGAAAATCGATCAAACAGGAAAATTTTCGGCGATTACCCTTTTGCGGGCCATGGATCCTAAATATTCATCGAATGATTCTATCATTCACCAGTTCTATGAATCAAAAGTTATCAAATTGCCTTCAACGAATAAAGATAAATTTTCACGGGAAGATTTGCTCGGCGTCACGGAAAAACAGATCCCGCCTAGTATTACTCTCAAAGATGTAATCGATCCCGCTACGGGGGAGATCTATCTAAATAGTGGGGAGACTTTTACTGCGGAAGCTCTCGATAAAATTTTCTTATCTGAAATTCGCGAACTCGATGTGATGGTTCCCCCTAAAGATCCATTGATTCTTAATTCGATCCAGGATGATGGTACTGATTCTCATGAAGCAGCATTGCTCAAAATTTATCAGCGCATGCGTTCTGGAAATCCTCCGCATCTAGAAAAGGCCAAGGAGTTATTTAAAGAAAAGTTCTTGGATCTGAATCGTTATCGTTTGGGGCGTGTTGGTCGATTTCGCCTCAATCGAAAGTTTAATCAGAATGTGTCGGAAAAGGAGATGACTCTTCGCCCCGAAGATCTAATCAGTGCGGTTCGCTATATCCTCACTCTGCGCGATGCTAGTAAATCCAAAGAGCAAGAAGTTCAATTTCAGGTCGATGATATCGATCATCTGGGGAATCGCCGTTTACGAACGATCGATGAATTGGCGGCGGATGAATTACGCAAAGGCTTCTTGAAGTTGCGGCGCACGGTTCAAGATCGAATGGCCATGAAAGAGCAAGAGGAGATGAATCCGCGCACTCTGATCAATCCTAAGTCCGTTTCCGCTGCGATCGAGTATTTCTTTGGTCGATCGGAACTTTCTCAGGTGGTAGATCAGACCAATCCCTTATCGCAGTTGACTCACGAACGGCGTTTATCGGCTTTGGGGCCAGGTGGTTTGAATCGAAAACGTGCCGGTTTCGAAGTACGCGATGTTCATATCTCTCACTATGGCCGAATTTGCCCAATCGAAACCCCTGAGGGGACCAATATCGGTTTGATTTCTAGTTTGGCGATTTATTCCAAAATTGATGATTACGGTTTTCTAATCACCCCTTACCGTGTAGTGAATGATAAGAAATTGACCGAAGAGATCGTCTGGCTCCGCGCTGATGAAGAAACGGGAAAATTGATTGCTCCTGCGGATGCCCCCGTTAAAGACGATTCTCGCGAATTGGAAGGGGATCGGGTTACAGGTCGGTTGGGAGGGGATTTCAAACAACTCAATTCGGACAAGATCGAATATATCGATGTCTCTCCAAAACAGATGGTTGGCGTTTCTGCCGGGCTGATCCCATTTCTTGAACACGATGATGCCAACCGCGCGCTCATGGGTAGCAACATGCAGCGACAAGCGGTTCCTTTGCTAGTGCCTGAACCTCCCATTGTTGCAACGGGTCTTGAAAAAGCGGTAGCGCAGAACTCAGGAATGCTGGTCCGCGCAGAAAAAGCGGGCAAGGTAACTGCGGTTGATGCTACCCGAATCAAGATCGACGAAAGGGAGTATCTCCTGCGAAAGTTTGTCGGTTTGAATGAGCGTACCTGTCTCAATCAGAAACCGCTAGTCAAACTTGGGGATACTGTACAAAAAGGTCAGGTAATAGCCGATGGGGCGGCATCCTTGAAAGGGGAATTAGCCCTCGGTCGAAACGTGCTGGTTGCCTTCATGTCCTGGGAAGGTTATAACTTCGAAGATGCGATTATCATCAGTGAACGACTGGTGAAAAACGATACTTACACTTCGATTCATATTGAAGAGTTTGAAATCGAGATTCGAGAAACTCGCCGAGGAACCGAAGAATTTACCCGTGATATCCCGAATGTTAGTCCAAAAGCACTCGAAAATCTCGATGATCATGGGATCGTCCAGATCGGAACTTTTGTCAAACCGGGAGATATTCTTGTTGGGAAAGTGTCACCGAAGTCCCGCAGCGAGCTGACACCAGAAGAAAAATTGCTTTACGCTATCTTTGGACAATCGGGCCAGGATGTCAAGAATGATAGTTTGGAAGTCCCATCAGGGATCGAAGGGGTGGTAATCGATACCAAACGCTTTAGCCGGCGTGCTTCGTTAACGGAGGAAGAAAGAAAACAACAAGATAAAGAGAAAAAGGATATCGAAACTCGCGCGCATAAATTGATCGCTGAACAGTTTTTGATGTTTAATCAGGAATTAGAAGATCTGTTAGAGCGCAAAGAGTTGAAAGATACTCGGACAGGGAAGCCACTGGTCGAAGAAAAAAATGATAAGTTGTTATATGACCAAGCTTTAGAGTTCAAATTGGAATTTCTCGAAATTCGTTCCCCGGAGCGATTGATCAGAGCGAAAGAGATCTGGCAACATCATCAAGAAATTATACGAATGTATCAAGATGAACGAGAAAGAAAGCTGAATGCTCTAGGTCGAGGAGATGAATTGCAAGCTGGTGTGCAACAGATGGTGAAAGTCTATGTTGCCACCAAACGCCAAATATCTGTTGGTGATAAAATGGCTGGTCGGCACGGGAATAAAGGGGTAATCTCGAAAATCCTTCCCGAAGAGGATATGCCTTATCTTGCCGATGGAACTTCGGTGGATATTTTGCTCAACCCTCTGGGGGTACCAAGTCGTATGAACGTTGGTCAGATTTTGGAGACCCACCTGGGCTATGCTGCGGCGAGGCTCGGATTTAAAGCTGTAACTCCTGTCTTCGATGGCGCCAGTGAACAAGAGATCAAAGATGCTTTGCGAGAGGCCCAATTGCCGGAGTCAGGTAAAGTCTTTCTTTATGATGGCCGAACGGGAGAGCGTTTCGACCAACCTGTAACCGTCGGTTATATCTATATGCTCAAATTGCATCACTTGGTGGATGATAAGGTCCATGCGCGAGCAACGGGGCCGTATTCTTTGATTACGCAACAGCCTTTGGGTGGAAAAGCCCGCTTTGGTGGCCAGCGCTTCGGAGAAATGGAAGTTTGGGCACTGGAGGCTTACGGAGCTGCTTATATACTCCAAGAACTTTTGACGGTGAAATCGGATGACGTTGAAGGTAGAACCAAGATTTATGAATCGATGGTCAAAGGGGAAAACACCCTCGAAGCGGGTACCCCTGCTAGCTTTGATGTTCTTACTCACGAAATTCGTGGTCTTGGACTTAATATGCAACTGGAAAAGAAGCGTTATGGCCTACCCGTCGTCCACAACATGCTCGAGTAATAATACTCGAGTAAAAATGCTCGAGTAAAAACCGGTTTAAGCCTAAAAACTGTTTTTGCTTGTCGCCTAGATTTTTTTTGCTTTATAATGGTTCTGATTTCATGGCCTTCTGAATGCCTTGTGCCTGAAATGGGTAAAGCCAAGTTTGTTTGTTCAAAATAGGGATGATGTAATTATTTTTAACGAAATGGGAATCAGAAGAGAATTGTCAAACTAGAATTATGAATCTAAAAGCAATTCTCTGTCGGTAATCTATTAGCTGGAATAAATGGTTTTTTCGCTGCGCACACGATGAACTGTCTATCGCAACTACAGGAGACGAAGATATGAGTATGGGTTTATCCAACAGTGACAAATTGGCAGATCTGAGTGCCTATGATCGAATCAATGATTATGGGGCGGTAAAGATTAGTCTGGCCAGTCCTGCCGATATTCGCAGTTGGTCGATGGGGGAAGTTAAAAAACCTGAAACGATCAATTACCGTACCTATAAACCGGAGAAAGAGGGTCTATTTTGCGAGCGTATTTTTGGCCCGGAAAAAGACTGGGAATGTACTTGCGGTAAATATCGTGGCACCAAATATAAAGGGATGGTTTGCGATCGTTGCGGGGTGAAAGTTCAACATAGCCGAGTGCGGAGAAAACGCATGGGGCATATTGAATTAGCAGCACCTGTAGTTCATATCTGGTTCTTTAAAGCGATGCCCTCGCGCCTTGGTACTTTGCTCAATCTCAAAACCTCGGAATTGGAACGAATTGTTTATTTCCAGGATTATGTGGTAATCGATCGAAAAAATGTCGATGAAATTAAAGAACGCCAGCTTTTGAGTGATGATCAGTATCGAGCATTGCGAGAAAAGCATGGGGATGGTTCATTCGAAGCCGATATGGGAGCGGAAGCACTCAAGAAATTGTTGGAACGGCTCGATCTGGTAAAAGAAGCCAAAGAATTACGAGAAGATTTAGATGTCGAACTAGAGAAACCTTCTCCCTCACAGCAAAAAGTTCGCGATTATGTCAAACGTCTGAAGATTATTGAATCGTTGCGCGATTCTTGTAATAAGCCCGAATGGATGGTTCTAGACTGCATTCCAGTAATTCCCCCCGATTTAAGACCATTGGTCATGTTGGAATCGGGCAATTTTGCCACCTCCGATTTGAATGATCTTTACCGCCGAATTATCAATCGCAATAATCGGTTGAAAAAACTGGTTGATTTGAATGCCCCGGAAGTCATTATCAAAAATGAAAAGCGGATGCTGCAACAATCCGTAGATGCGCTATTCGATAATGGCCGATGCAAACGTCCCGTTCAAGGAAGCAGTAGTCGCGCTTTGAAATCCCTAACGGATATGATTAAAGGGAAACAGGGGCGCTTCCGAGAAAATCTACTTGGGAAACGAGTCGATTATTCTGCTCGGTCCGTTATTGTGGTTGGTCCTGAGCTTAAATTGCATCAATGCGGCTTGCCTAAAAAAATTGCCTTGGAATTATTTCAACCATTCATCATCCGCTTACTCAAAGATCAGGAATTTGCAGATACCATCAAATCGGCAAAACGAATGCTCGAACGCAAAGATGATCAGGTTTGGGATATTCTCGAAGAAGTAACTCGCCATCACCCTGTTCTCTTAAATCGTGCACCGACATTGCATCGAATGGGGATTCAGGCTTTTGAACCGGTTTTGATCGAAGGGAATGCGATTCGAATTCATCCGTTGGTTTGCAAAGGGTTTAATGCCGACTTTGACGGGGATCAAATGGCTGTCCATTTACCTTTATCTATAGAGGCTCAGGTCGAAGCTACTGTCCTAATGATGTCTACCAATAACATCTTCAGCCCGGCGAATGGCAATCCGATCATCACCCCATCGCAAGATATTGTTATGGGTTGCTATTACTTAACTGCGTCACGGGGCGAAGAATTCGAAAAAGTGGAAGCAGGGGATGGCATGACATTCCATTCGCCTGAAGAGATGTTTACCGCTTTTGCCCAAAATAAATTAGGAGTGCATGCCAAAATCCGAGTTCGCTTTCCTGTGAAAAAACGAGTTCTTTCAGAAGTTCGAACCCCATCCGATAAGTTGGTGGTTGATGAAATTCCTGTCAAATATCATCATCCCGACCAAAAATATCGCCTGGTGCGAACTACTGTCGGTCGCGTTATTTTCAACGATATCTTACACCCGAAGATGGCCTTTTACGATTTGCCATTAACCAATAAACATCTTAGCCGAATCATTGCTGATTGTTATCAAATATTGGGACGGCGGGAAACCATCGATTTGCTGGATCGCATGAAGGTTATCGGTTTCCGAGAATCGACACGCAGTGGTTTGAGTTTCGCCTCTTCCGATTTACGGACCCCGGCGATCAAAGAGACGATTCTGAAAGAAAAAGATAAAGATGTTGACAAATTGCGTAAAGCTTTTGAGCGAGGGCTTATCACCGGACCTCAGCGTTATAACGAAGTAATCGAAATCTGGAATAAAGCTCGCTTAGAAATTACCGAGCATATGATGAAAGAATTGAAAGAGGATCGCCGTCCGGATGAACATGGGGATTTGAAACCTTATCTCAATCCTATCTATCTGATGGCGCATTCCGGCGCTCGTGGTGGGGTTGAACAAATTCGCCAGCTTTCGGGTATGCGCGGTTTGATGTCTAAACCCTCTGGTGAAATTATTGAAACACCGATCAAAGCCAACTTCCGAGAAGGCTTATCGGTGCTGGAATATTTTAGTTCTACTCATGGTGCACGAAAGGGATTGGCCGATACCGCTTTAAAGACAGCAGATTCAGGTTATCTCACCCGAAAATTAGCCGATGTGGCTCAGAATGTTGTCATTACCATGGAAGATTGTGGAACTACCCAAGG
>JAKBAI010000178.1 GCA_021809185.1 Planctomycetota bacterium | reverse complement strand
AACAAATCGACCTTGGCCTTCCCTTCCATATTCGATTGTCCACTTAAAATAAACACTCGTATCGGTTTTTTCTTCCCCTGCGGGTCAGATTTTACTTGACGATTCGCCGAACGAGTTTGTTGAGGTTGCTGCGGCTCGATTTCTTTAATAGTGGTCGATCGTTCCGCTTGCTGTAGCCAAGAAAATTTAGTTCTAGATAATCGATCTGCGAAATCGGTAAAATGGAATCCCCATTGTTCACGATACAGTTTCTCTTTAGATACCGTGGGGTAAGCAGAATCTCTAAATCGAGGACTCTCGATTTTGGGACGATTATCTTTGCTGCTAAGCAAATAATCAAGAGAATGAAAATCGCATTTCGTGCTATTGCACAAAAGCTGATTTATCAAAATCCAGCTGAGAATTATTTGAGTCATTTTGTATTCTTTGTGTGTTTCTTTGTGTGTTTCTGAATCGGGTATTCAGGAAAAAATTTTACGATATTGTATCAAAACCATAAACGAAAAAGTAGATTGTTAGGATTAAATTTCCCCTCTTGGACAGCAAAAGTCAAGAAAAGAGACGGTTTGAAATGATTTTTGCGTTAAACCCTTGCGGTTCAGCTAAAAAAATCATAGACCGAACTCTGGAAAGAATTATTCTGAGAATATTTTGAGTATAAACAGAAAAAATCAGGTCGATCTGCCTATATCCTGGCGGCCTGTATCCTGATACTTTTCTTCGGGTAAAAACCACTAAGTTTTGGTTGCGGAGATGGTAACCAAGATTTGTTCTAATACATCATCTCACCAACTTAGAATTTTAGATGGGAGTTATTGGAAACTGCAACGAAGTCATAAGCGATATAAAGTTTCAGAGTAACCCCAAATAATATTAAAAATTGGAATACTTATAATTGAACAATCAATCCCAACATAGAAAGAAATAGGTAAATCATCTATGAATCTCTCCCGAATCATTCAAGCGGCGTTAACAGGAATACTATCTTTAATAATATCTTTTGGGGTCATTTCTTGTAATAGTTCAGAAAACAAAGGCAAAGAGGAGCGCGTGCAAGTAGCAGTGGTCACCAATAACCCGGAAGAATTCTGGAGTATTGCAGAAGTCGGGGCGAAAAAAGCGGGTAGCGATTTCAATGTCGATGTCATTTTTCGGAAACCAGAAAAAGGGGATGTTGCCGTTCAAATGGATATCGTCAATACGGTTGTACAAACGGGAGTTTCTGGGGTTGCGATTAGCGTGATAAGTCCTGCCGATCAAACCACCGATCTGAAGCAAATCGCCAAGAAAGCCAATTTGATCACCATGGATAACGATGCCCCCAATAGTGAACGAATCTGTTATGTGGGAACCGATAACTATCTAGCGGGGAAAGCCGTAGGTAAACTGGTCAAAGAAGTAATACCCGAGGGGGGAGATATTGCGATTTTTGTCGGGCAAATTACTCCCGATAATGCTAAACAACGATTTCAGGGAGTAGTGGATGAATTGGCTGATCAGAAAGATGCCAAAGGCCCGCAATATGGTAAATATAAACTCTATCGTGGGGAAGCGATAACCGATGGTGCGAACCCCGAAGAAGCGCAGATTCAAGCTGGGAATGCCCTGGAAGCTCTGAAAGATCAGCCTAGTATTGCGATGGTTGGCTTATGGGCTTATAACACCCCAGCTATCTTGGAAGCAGCACGGGCCAAAAAATTAACAGGGAAAGTCAAGATTGTCGGCTTTGATGAATATACCCAAACTCTAAATGGAATCGAAGCAGGGGATGTTTACGCAACCGTTGTGCAAGATCCCTATAACTTTGGTTATAAATCGGTAGAGATTCTCGCCGCTGAGGCGCGAGGCGATAAAAGCAAACGGGCCAAAACCGCTGTCCCTCATCGCATTATCACCAAAACAGGTATCGATCCCGAAACGAAGAAAAAAGATCGTCTCACCGTCAAAGAATTTCAGGATAACGTCAATAAACTTCTCGGGAAATAATCGTACGATCTCACGAAACAATCCCTAGCCAGTTTTAACCAGCTCTCCTTGGATTAAACGAACTGTTCAGGGAATAGAAATCGAACTATTTATTCTATTCCCTTGATCACTCAGCAAAAGTCAAAGAACAAAACTGATCCCATGCAAGATTCTGTACTAGAAAACACTCCTTTACTGTCCGTGCGCGGTATCTGCAAACGATTTCCGGGTGTCCGCGCATTGCATCAGATCGATTTGGATCTCTTTCCTGGAGAGGCCCTGGCTCTAGTGGGAGAAAACGGTGCGGGAAAATCGACTCTGATGAAGATCCTAGCTGGAGTTTATCAACCGGATGAGGGAGAAATAACCTTTGCTGGTCAACGAGTGGAATTTCCAGATGTCTCCGCAGCGATGAAACTGGGGATCTCCCTGATTCACCAAGAGCTGAATCTGGCAGAGAATCTCAGCGTAGCAGCCAATATTTTTCTAGGCCGCGAACCAGGAATCCGCCGATTTTCTCCGTGGTTGAGGCGCGGGCAGATGCGCCAAGATGCCCTACAATGGATGGAACGAGTCAAGCTGAACACGAACCTGGTAGATACCACCGTTGCTCTGCTTTCCCCGGGAGAGAAACAGCTCGTTGAAATTGCCCGCGCTTTGGCCATGAATGCGCGAGTGATTATTATGGATGAACCAACTTCCAGTTTGACTCAACGCGAGACAAACCAACTCTATCTGGTCATCGATCAACTCAAAAAAGCTGGTGTGAGTATCGTTTATATTTCGCACCGCTTAGCCGAAGTAAAGCGAATCTCCGACCGAGCCGTTATTCTTCGCGATGGCACTTATGCGGGGGAGTTACGCAAAGAAGAAATAACTCACGATCAATTGGTGCAAAAAATGGTAGGGCGCGAGTTAAAACAGCTTTTCCCGCGCAGCGACAATAAAAATCGCACTTCAGAACCGATTTTACAGCTTAAAAATATTATTTTTGAAGATGGTAGCTCCTCTCCGATTTCTCTATCCATTCATGGGGGTGAAATTGTTGGCATGGCGGGGTTAGTCGGCGCGGGGAGAACCGAATTAGCCGAGGCGGTATTTGGGATCCGCAAAATCGTTTCCGGCTCTATCTGGTATCAGGGCCAAGAAATTTCCATTCAATCCCCGCGGGACGCCATTAAACACGGTATCTATCTCGTTCCAGAAGACCGTCGATTGCATGGTCTTATTTTACCTGAAGGAGTTGGTTTCAATCTGAGTCTACCCAATCTAGATCGATTATCTTATTTACGACTTATTTCCAAAAGCCGGGAACAGCAACTAGGTCAGGAACAAGTCGATCGATTGCGTGTAAAAACTCATAAATTAGCTCAACCTGTCGGTTTGTTGTCCGGGGGGAATCAGCAAAAAGTGGTCTTGGGAAAATGGTTAGCACGGCAACCGCAATTATTGATTCTAGATGAACCGACACGGGGGGTCGATGTCGGCGCGCGCCAGGAGATTTACAAGATGATGGATCAGCTCGCATGCCAGGGTATGGCTATTTGGATGATCTCCAGCGATATGGAAGAGGTTCTGGGGATGAGCGATCGGGTTCTCGTTTTGCACGAAGGCCAATTGACTGGAAATATTTCCAGAAACGAACTAAGCGAAGAAAAAATCATGAACTGTGCTACGGGAGCTAGCAAAGAATCGGTAGCATGACCGGTTAAGCAAGCAGAATACAAATAGTTGATCGATCCCAAAATAAAAATAAATAGAACGAATTGACCGAAACCCTGCGACCAGCGAATATTTTATCAACAAAAAATAGCTAGTAAGGGCACCAAACAGAGAGGAACATTTTATGCAAAGAATCATTGGAGTTCTTGCTTTATTGGCAATCATGTACGGCATGTTATATGCGGTCAACCCCAAAGCCTTCAACCATAGCAATCAGCAAGATGTTCTGAGTCAACAAGCTTTCTATGGAATTTTAACCCTAGGGATTGGCGTAGTGATCATTACCGGCGGGATCGATCTATCGATGGGATCGGTCATCGGGTTTGCCGGAATGCTTTTTGGTGCTCTGGTCAAAAACGGTATGGGACCGATTGCAGCTATGCTGATTGTTCTTTTAGCAGGGATTCTGATCGGCTTGATCCATGGGCTATTTATAACACAAATGCGCTTACAACCGTTTCTGGTGACCCTGTGCGGTATGTTTATTTATCGCGGGCTAGCGCGAATAATCGGCAACGGCTCTACGATCGGCTTGGAAACTCTGGCCAAAACCAATCCCTCTAGTCAAAAACAACTGGATTGGTTAAGACAAATTCTCGTAGGTAAGGATATTGAGGGAAATTTAAATTTTCCTAGTCAGCTTATTGTGTTATTGATTGTCTTTGCTGTCCTTGGCTTGGTATTGCATTTCAGCATCTATGGCCGATATTGGTATGCTATTGGCCATAACGAACTGGCCGCCCGTTATGCCGGTATTCAAACCAAGCGGCAAAAAATCTCTGTCTATATCATCTGCTCATTCTTATCCGCCTTGGGAGGGATTTTAAGCATGTGTTACTACGGCAGTGCCAACCCAGAAAATACGGGGGTTACTCTGGAACTCTATGCTATTACCGGAGCCGTATTGGGAGGATGCAGCTTACGAGGCGGCGAAGGAACTGTCATTGGCATGGTTCTGGGTGGAGCGGTACTCCCTCTCTTGAAAAATCTCATCAACTTTAGCGCGAGCAAAGAATGGGTGCGAAATCTCATCCCGAACATGGATGCCGTAATCCCCGTGATTATTGGCTTGACTCTCCTTCTAGGAACTTTGATCGATGAAACATTAAGACGCCGATCGCAAACACGCAAAGAATAGCTTCCTTTGACGATTAAAAGTGAATAAATAATCGTATTGCGCCATAATAGCGAACCGATTCGATATCTCAACCTTTCAGGTAAAACTTGTCATCTGGGAGGGCGCAGGCTAAACTTAGAAACTCAAACTTTTAGCCTGTGCCGCTTTGTCTAAGTATATCTCTCCGATCTTTTTATTCCAAAGTAGTTGAAAAGACCGTTCCCAGGCCAATCGATTTGATTATGAACAAACAGTTTGAGTTCTAAGGCAAATACTAAGCCGATGAGAAGCCGAATGACAAGACAAATGACAAGGCGAGCAGAGGGTGTAATCTGATTCTAAATTCACTGTTTCGATAACAGGTTCTCGATCGCTAAGCGAAATGGGAAAATCGAGACCGTCTCTTCTCCAGTACCCTAGATGAACGATTCATCGAAAAATCATCACGGTTTCTGACCGACATTTTCCAATAGGGTGCCATCCGGAAAATTACCGGGGAAATGAACCATTACCTCTTCGGATCCAGAAATTTCTTCCCAATTCGCGCCGGGCTGCGCTATCTTTTTCTGGATGATCATGGTTTTGGTTTCATCCCTTCTTCCTGTACGAATTTGGTAGCGATATAATTTTTGATCGCGGACCAGATAGACAAATTCCATATCATCCTGAATATTGATCGCGGTAAGAGGAATGGTCAACACCTCTTGAATTTGGACTGGGATATACGCAAAGGCATAAACCCCCGGACGAATAACCGCTTTGGGATTGGGAAGATCGATCTCGACACGGAGAGTTCGAGCATCCGCACGGACCTGCCAGGAAGTACGCGCAATAGTCCCTTTGAGCAATTGGTGCGAAAGCGCAGGCAACCGGACAGAAGCCGGTACTCCTTTGTGAACAAAAGCTACTTCACTTTCTGGCACCTGAACGACAATTCGCAACGGATCGACACGAGCGATGGTGAAAAGTCTTTCCATATTGGTGCCGGTAGCAGATTGGACAAAGTGGCCGGTATGTTTGAAGCGAGCCGTAACTATCGCATCATAAGGGGCACGGATTTCACTGTACTGCTGCAAAGCTTTGACCCGGCGAACTTCCGCTAAGGTAGATTTGAACTTGACTTCCGCACTCGTAACTTCGGCCTGGATTCGATTGCGCTTCGCTATACTTTCTTGGAGCGTCGCCCGAGCCAAAGCGATTCGCTTCCGGGTCTCTTCGAGGGTACTCGCCGATGCCAAGAATTGATTCTGTGTTTCTTCAGCGGTCTGTTTATCCGTAATCCCACTTTTGGCTAGTCCGCTAAGGCGGCGATTCTCTGATTCCCAGCGATCAAAATCGGCCTTGGCCCGTTTTTCTCCAGCGATCATCTCTTCGACTTTTTGCGTTGCCATTTGTATAGTGGCTAGTGCTACTTCTAGATTTCGTTTAGTGACCTCGATTTCTGAGTTAGCGAGCTGCGACATCGCTTCTTTTAAATTTACCTCTTCATCTAATTCGGGGATCGCAAGTTTGGCTAGGAGTGTCCCCGGTTTTATCATCTGTCCCTGACTATTGAACTTGGGACCATCGACACGATCATCAATATCTACATAAATCTTCTCGATATAACCGCCTACTTTAGCAACGATCGGGGTCGATTCGAAAGCTTCCAATACGCCAGGCTGCTCGATCGTCCATTGGATTGTTCCTTTGGTTGGTTGAACCGTTGCGAATTTTTCTGAACTCGATTGGTTATCGTTTGATTGTTTCGATTTCGTCTTATCTGACGTAGCTGGGTTCGGAGGAGCAGTAATCGTGTTAGCGACCTTCTCCTCTGATTTAGCTGCACTGGCAGGTTTGGCACAACCGGGTAAACAAAAGCTCGAAGCAACCAAAAAGGCAAATAGCTTCATAATCGGACGAGCAGATAAAAGCATCATTTACTCTTTCCATATTCGTTCATTTTTTAATCTTATTCTTTATAGCGAAGCTCTGCGATTCGGTTTGTTGGCACGGATCTGAGCCTGAGCAGGTTCTT
The DNA here is from genome assembly GCA_021809185.1 of Planctomycetota bacterium. GTDB lineage: Bacteria > Planctomycetota > Planctomycetia > Gemmatales > Gemmataceae > JAKBAI01. The sequence continues at coordinate 4,643 of JAKBAI010000178.1, read as the reverse complement.
GGCATCCAGAAGCAGAAGGGAGTAGCTTGTGCGGGCTGCAACGATTTTCCGGATTGAACGCTTCGCGCAACTTGGTCATATACGCAATATCATCTGGGGTGAACAATTTGAGCATAAAATCGATCTTTTCGACACCAATCCCATGCTCGCCGGTAACACTCCCTCCACATCGAATACATTCTTCCAAAATCTCCGCACTTGCTGCCAGAACTTTCTTGACCTGGTCGGCATGGCGTTCGTCAAATAGAAGAATCGGGTGGATATTGCCATCCCCAGCATGGAAAACATTCGCGATCTGAATCTGATATCTTTCGGCAACCGCACGAATAAACTTGAGAATATGGGGTAGTTTAGTACGCGGCACAACCCCATCTTGCGTGCAATAACTAGGAGCTAATCGACCAACAGCACCGAAAGCCTGCTTGCGGCATTTCCAGAGAAGCAATCGCTGCGCTTCGGAATTGGCTCTACGGATTTCGCGTGCGCCGTTGCGTTTGGCAATTTCTTCGATCAAGGCCGCTTCGCGATCCAGTCCCGCATCTAATCCATCCACTTCCATAATCAAAACCGCTCCGGCATCCAGAGGAAACCCGAAGTGAAAGGCTTGCTCTACCGCACCCAGAATGAGTTGATCCAATAGTTCCAGAGCCGCGGGTACAATGCCATTGCCGATAATATCGCTGATGGTATTGGTCGCATCATCCACAGAGGCGAATACACCCAAAAGGGTGCGTGTCGCTGGGGGGTTTTTGGTAATTCTAGCCCAGATCTTCGTAACAATGCCAAAAGTACCTTCCGAACCGACTATCGCCCCGGTGAGATCATAACCGCATGCAGATTCGTGGCCCCCTCCTGTGGTGATAACCGAACCATCGGGTAAGACCATTTCCACACCAAGAATATGATTGACCGTAACGCCATATTTCAAGGTATGCGGACCACCCGAGTTGGTTGCTACGTTCCCGCCTAGCGTGCAAGCCCCCTGGCTAGATGGATCGGGTGCATAATGGTAACCCTGAGGTTTTAATTGATTCGTCAGCCAAACGTTGACCACCCCTGGTTCCAGGACGACATAACGGTTCACATAATCGACTTCGAGAATCCGTTTCATGCGCGATAGACCGATCATCACGCCGCCCCCCACGGGTACACAGCCTCCTGCTAAACTGGTCCCGGCCCCGCGTGCCATGAAAGGCACATCCATCTCATTGCACAATTGAACGATCTGGACCACCATCTCCGTACTACTAGGGAATACGACCACATCGGGGACCGATTTTTCTATGGTAAATCCATCGCACTCATAGACCAATAAATCACTCAAAGCGGTAAGAATATTTGCGGGGCCAACGATTTTCTGCAACCGTTCGCGCAATATTGCGACCTGTGGTGCTATCCGTGATGCAACCTTTGGTCCAAGTTCATCGGTCATCGAATTTGAATCACCAACTGCAGAAGCAGGAAGTTCCTTAGAGGCTTTTAATGCGGGAATGGTTACTGCCATTTTCTTTTACCTATTTCTTATTCTTTCTTTGCTCAATAATCCTTAGTCGAATACCGATCCAGCGACTGTTTTCAAATCTCGATTTTGTTTCCAAGATCACTCGTATAAACTAGTGATTTTTTCCAAATCCGACTACAAACAATTCATTCGGAAAATAAATTTATGGCGCGTGGTGGTCGAGATTCAGAATCTCTTCTTGCGTAAATCGGATATTTGTAATCGGAGTTGTACCATCTTGCTGGATGCGCGCAGCAATTAATTGAATCAACTTCAGATGATCATTTCTACTAGTATCGTAAGAATATTGAAAAATCCCCGGCGGTGTTTCCATAAGCAAAGCCGGTTGGTGTATCCGCGGGTCGTTTGGGATTAAATTGTTTCTCGTAGCTTGCAGATAGTGTTCACTAATGCCACTGCCAAAATGATAAAGCGATTTAGAAATAAAGTTCAAAAAATAAAGAGGGGAGCGGCCCATCGCTTCGGCCGTCAATTGGGTAATCTGGTCCTCCCTACTTTTGAATTGCGATAGATCAATATTATTCCGAATCATCTCTGGCGAAACTTTCAAACTTCCACCAATCGTTATAACCGCCTTGACTGGCAACACCCCATAACAATTGGCAAGGGTAGCCAAAGTAGCCCCCTCCCCAACACCTAACAAATATATATTGTTGGTAGGAATAGGGGCGTGCAATCTTGTTTCACGCAACGCTTGCAATACATCGTTTATCTCTCCATAAAAATATTCCTTCTCCCCTCCATTACCAAACTCTCCGCGCAGAGTGGGACAAACTACTCGAAATCCTTCTTCATTCAACCAAGAGATGAGACGTAATTCTTCGCTGGTAAAAGTATTGAACTGTTGGTGCAAATAAATAATGATGGGTGTTAAACTCATCTTTCTTCTTTTTTTGGTCAGATTCCAGAATATTTTGGTTCGATAATATGTATTCAGAAAAGCAGGTTCATTTTGAAGGCTTTGATACACTTTAGGGATTTTGCCATCGATTGGGGTAAACCACTCGAAACCCGGCAATGTTGGCAGTTTTGCCGGGCGATAGATCCCCTTAAAATGATAATTCGTTTCACCGATTTGCTGGCGAAAACGTCGCAAATCGATTTTCGAGACGAATTCCCCTTCCTCTAGATCCTCATTATCTCTATTGATTTGATTACCGTTTGGTCCGCCAAAATTTGGCGGGATTTGAAAAGGGGGAACTATTTGTTGTTGCTGCAGTTTTGGTGTTGGAGTTTCTGACTTGATAAAATTGATTATCCCTACAACCAGAAAATACCCGCCGCCAAAGATTAGACCAGATATTACTATTAATGGGGAGACAAGTAAGGCAATCGAAACAAATTTTTTCATGAGAATATTTCAGGTTATAGTCAAGTATTTTTAATTATTTTATCAAAAAATCGGGTAAAATCCAATAAAAACTTATTTATTCGCAGTTCAATCAAAAGGAGAACCCGATTGGTTAAGTTTTCATCTAATTTGGCTATTTTTTCGAAGAAGATTTGAAAAATCGATTCTAAGAGTTAACCGAGAAGATAAAGTTCACTACAAGATCAGAAAGTTTAATTTAAACGGTCCGATTGGAATTTATGAAGTAAACGAGTTGTGAATAGATCAAAAAACGAATATCAAATGAAGCCCGAATGAATTCAATATAATTGTAATCTATGAAATGGATAGGCTTTCATTCAATGCACCATCCATTTACTTATGATTAACTATAAAGTGACTTAGAGAGGTCAATTAACAGATCAGGGGTTGGTTTTAGGGGTTGAACTGGGAGTCGAACTCGGGCGATTCGCTTTCGAAGCAGTAGCTTGACGCACCGCTCGAAGTTTTTCCAAAAGCTGATTTTTATTGATCTTTTCTGCTTCAACTACTGTTCCCGATTTTCCATTGGCGGATCCATGACTGGAAACTTTGTTATCCTTTTTATCCCCATCGTCATCCAACATCTTATCGATCCCTTCTGGGGGTGTTTCGCCAAAAAGCCTGTACAATTCTGAAATTTTAACACTGCGTTCCAATCGAAAATAGAGCAGCTCACTATATGGGATAAAAAATGCTCTAGACTCTTCAATTGTTCCCCCTTGGCGACCTCGAACCACTACATAATTCTTTTCAAAACGAAAAATTATCTCGACGACAACTTCCGTACCATTCCCCATTACCAAAACTATTTGAGAATGTTGATCCTGTGGGATTAGTTCAAACATCTCAATCCATTCCAGATTTGTCATATTGTATTTTCGGCCCCTGGCTTCAAAAATTTACCAACTCTTAAATCATCACACATGCATTAATAGGTTACCAAGATTTCTATCTATTTAAATATTCTCAAGCATAGCATAAAAATTCATTTATGGTCAAAAAAGATTTAATATCCAAAATTTTCGCCAATCAACCCATTTTATTTCATTTATTATATTGTCCTCAGCAAAATCATCTAACTATTTCTATAGAAATGAAAAGAATACATCGTATAAGAAAAACTTTTATTGATTTAAGATCTATTGTCTTATTAATCGCACTTTGTTATCCAAATTCAAATGAAAATTTTCTCTTTAATCACAATAACACTATTCCTAACATAATCGATTTTCATTTCGTGAGTATTTTTTATTCATAATGCTTTACAAAGAAAGGCAAGCGATGACTCCGCAAACACCAAACTCCCCTCAAGATCCACTACCTAATAATTCCTCTTCATCTTCGATGCCGCCAACAAATCCGCTTCTGCCAGTCGATCCAGCAACTACAGGAGTAACGCCTATTGGCTCCGTCCCAGCTGGCTCCGTCCCAGCTGGCTCCGTCCCTATTGGCTCTGTCCTAGCTGGTTCAGGAAGTTCTGGACCAGCAAATCCCACCTCAACAACCCCACAAGCCAACACTTCTACTGCTAATCCATTGCCCTATGCTCAGACCCTTCCCACCTTTGCTGGCTATCCGTTTGATGCTTCTATGAAGGGTATTATGCGTCGATATGCTGATAGAATCTTGCGTTTCGTCTTGAAACGTATGTACCCTGATCTCCAAAGTGATGATCCCATCTCGCTTATGCCCACCCAACGACTCCTTCTCTTGAATACCGATGTCTCTAAAATCTCCTCTTCTGCTGAC
>JAKBAI010000177.1 GCA_021809185.1 Planctomycetota bacterium | reverse complement strand
AACGTTTTCCGTATGTTATCAAGTTTGAATCACTGGGTCTAATTTGGTTCCCATCTATTTAAAATCCTATTTCACGAGACGAATTTGAGGATTCTTTATCTCCTTGCGGCCATAAATATTGGAGACTAAGATAGAATCAAGTATTCATGATTTTTTGAATAAAGTAAGTAGTTCTGGTCTGAGAGAGATTTCCAATTCAAAATTTCTTCCTAAACTATGGTAACCCCGATAACTCTTTTGACTTTTTGGATTTTGCAACAGCCCAACGGTTTTGATTCTGGATTGAATCTAAGGGATTCAACTCGGGTTCAAAGCAAAAGCGATCCATGGTTTGAAATCTGAATCTTTACTAATCTAATTTTTGGAGCTAAAGACAATGAAACGAATCGTATTTGTAATCGGCCTATTCTGGTGTTTTGGTTACTTACATGCAGATGGTCCCGTGGATAATGTCGCCGAGAAGGTGCGACCAGTTCCTCCTGTTGGTGCCAAAGTACCAGAAAAAGATCGGCAAGAATTAGAGGAATTATTATCAAGGTTCGACAAAAAATTGCATCAGCTCGGAGAAAGTTTGAAGGGGAAACCCGAAGCAGAATTGTTGCCGGATGTGCAAATATTTTATAATGCAGTTCATTATGCCTTGAAATATCAAGAATTTTATAATTATAAAAATATTGCCGCGGAGATTAAATCGGCGCGCGAACAGATAAAAATGGGAATGGAACGGGCCGAGCAATTGAGTCAAGGGAAGCATCCATGGACCAGTGCATCCGGGTTAGTGGTTCGTGGCTACCGCTCTCGAATTGATGACTCGGTACAGCCTTATGGTCTCGTTGTCCCAAAACGTTATCCGGATTCCCAAGGTCATCGATTCCGTCTCGATATTTGGCTTCATGGCCGAGGCGAAAACTTAACAGAATTGAACTTTTTGCAGTCCCATGAACGCAGTGCGGGGCAGTTTACTCCACCCGATACGTTTGTTTTACATCCTTACGGTCGCTATTGCAATGCCTTCAAGTTTGCGGGGGAAATCGATATCCTCGAAGCGATAGCCCATGTACAAAAGAATTATCCGATCGATGATCGCCGACTCGTGATGCGCGGGTTCTCGATGGGGGGAGCCGGTTGCTGGCAAATGGCGGTCCATTATCCTAGTCGCTGGTGCGCTGCGGCTCCTGGTGCTGGGTTTAGCGAAACTGCTAAATTTTTGAATGTCTTCCAGAACGAAAAGGTCCAGCCCACCCCGATCGAGAAAAAACTCTGGCATATGTACGATTGTACCGATTATGCACTCAATCTCTTTAATTTGCCAACGATAGCTTATAGTGGAGAGATAGATCGCCAACGGCAAGCGGCAGAAGAAATGGCGATTGCCATGAAAAAGCATAATCTAGAACTGGTGCATATTATCGGTCCAAAAACTGCCCATTCCTATCATAAAGATTCGATACCGATCATCAATCAACGTATCGATGCCTTGGCCAAAATGGGCAAAAACCTGGTTCCTGAGCGTGTCCAGTTTACCACCTATACCCTGTTGTATAATCGATCGTTCTGGGTGCAGATCGATGGCCTTCAACATCACTGGCAGGAATCAACGGTTGATGCTACCCTATCTGTCACAGCGGATAAACAGGCCAATATCTCGATTAATACGAATCATATTACCGGTCTGACATTATGTTTTCCAAAGACAGATCTTCCTTTTGATCCCGAAAAGGTAAATCTTGTTTTCCCACAAAATAAACAAAAATTGAAGGTTCATTTGCATGAAAATAAGAATCGATCCGATGGAGAAGGTTATCAGGATCTGGTTGTTCATCTCAAACGCCAGCAGAAATCAGCGCAAGAATATATATGGGTCGAAGATTCAACAAGCCGGTTTGCTGATTTACATAAGATCCATGGGTTGCAAGGGCCAATCGACGATGCTCTGATGGATCGCTTTATAATGGTCATTCCTACGGGTACTGCTATGAATCCTAAAACGGCAGAATGGGTTCAAAAGGAATCAAAGCATGCTATTGACCACTGGCGCAAACAGTTCCGCGGCGAAGCTCGAGTTAAAAAGGATACGGAGATTACGAATGAAGATATTGCGGATAGTCATCTCATTCTCTGGGGCGACCCAAAGAGTAATAAGATCATGGGTAAAATAATGGATCGATTACCCATTCGCTGGACCGAAGAAGCGATTGCTTGTGGTGATTATCGAGTTTCTACTGGCAAAGATGGTAGTCCCGCTGTTTTACTCCTGGTTTATCCCAATCCGTTGAATCCCCAAAAATATGTAGTCTTCAATAGCGGGTTTACCTTTCGCGAATACGATTATTTGAACAATGCTCGGCAAGTTCCCAAACTACCTGACTTTGCGATTGTGGACATTGGACAACCAGCAAACTCTCGCTATCCGGGTAAAATTCGCATTGCCGATTTTTTTGACGAATCTTGGCAACTACCCAAAATGAAAAAGTAATCGAAGAGAATCTCTTTTGTTTAAAAAGGGGCAGAATCTTTCTGGCAGAATTTTTCTAGCCGATGATGGTTTGTAAATGCTTTGCAAACTGTTACTTGAATATCAGAAAAGAATCGCCCCATTTTTAGCAAAAGGGTGTCAACAAAATATGGGTGGCAGCGATTATCCATTGCTTAAATATTAATCAGATGACTATCGGATGGTTTTTAATCATCAAAAAAGCGACAAAAATCTGTTTTCTCCATCTGTTTTCTGCATTGGAGAAGTAAAGAATGAAGAAAACAGATGAGTTTTTTAGATATTGATTTTGTCGAGTGCTATTAAAGATCTCTCTATCTCCCTTGAAAGGGGAAGACAACTAAATCGAATTATTGAGCAAGTGAATTATTGAACAAGAGCCGCTTCCTTCGTTGCTTCTTTTTCAGCTTGTTCCTGGGCTGCTTCGATTTCTTTATTGAACTCGTCATCCAATTGACGAAATTCCGGGCTTTCGCGGTTCGATTCCCACCAGGCACCGATCACTCCAAAGATCGAAACCACAATAACAACAATACCTATCAAATTCCAATGGTGTTCGTGGATATTATAAAGAATGGCCAGAGGCAAGACCAATAAGCTAACTAGGTTCATTACTTTGATTAGTGGATTGATAGCAGGGCCAGCGGTATCTTTAAGAGGATCACCAACCGTATCGCCTGTAATACTAGCTTTGTGCATTTCCGACCCTTTGCCGGTCAATTCGGTGCGTGGTTGATCTTCAATAAGTTTTTTGGCATTATCCCAAGCTCCCCCTGCTGTCGCCATGAACACAGCTAACAGCTGACCGACAATAATCATCCCTGCCAAAAAGCCTCCTAGGGCAAATGGCCCCAATAAGAAGCCGACCAAAATGGGTGTACAGATGGCAATAAGTCCCGGGCCGATCAGTTCTCGTTGAGCAGTACTCGTGCATATAGCAACAACTCGGCCATAGTCGGGGCGTTTAGTACCAGAAAAAATTTGCGGATCCCGGAATTGTCTGCGGCATTCATTGACAATTAAAAATGCGGCTCGACCGACTGCTCGGATGGTCATGCTACTGAACAGAAAGGGTACCACTCCCCCAATAAGCATCCCTATAAATACATGGGGTTTGGCAACCGAGAGCAAGCGCATTTTACTTTCGAATTCGAAAGGAGTTAATTGATTGATCGACTCTTCGTTCCCTTTGACAAGAACTGCTGTAAAACTAGCAAAGAGAGAAACTGCGGCAATAACCGCAGATCCGATCGCAATCCCTTTGGTGGTTGCTTTAGTGGTATTACCGGTAGCATCCAAGTCGTTGAGCGTTTGCCGAGCGCGGTGATATTGCTCGGCAGTCAAATACTCGGGATGATCTGAGGTGAGAGGCCGATTCTGACCATCCCGATTGTAACCCATTTCACCAATCCCATTGGCGTTATCAGCAACAGGACCGAAAACATCCATGCTCAAGGTATCGCAGGTCAAAGTCAACATACCAATACCGCACAGAGAGATACCGAATGCGATCAGAATGGGGTTTTCCGTATCTTGATAGATAAAGACTCCCAGAAAGATAGCAATGGCAATGAGAATCGCAGACCAAACAGTGCTTTCATAGCCCAGGGCAATACCCTGAATAATATTCGTAGCGTGACCGGTCCGCGAGCTTAAAGCAAGCGACCTCACAGGATGATATCCTGTGCTCGTCCAGTATTCTGTACAAGCAATCAGTGCTAGAGTGAGGAAAATCCCGATTAGACAGGTCCAGGCGGGGCGCATGTCGAGACCTACTCGAATCGGTACTACCTGCTGGGCTGCTTCGATAAGAGTAAGTTCCTGCAACTTCGGTTCTCCAAAAGGTTCATCGATCTGTTCTGTTGGAGGAACTTTTACTTTGATTTGTGTTAATTCGATTTGTTCTGTCTCAGGCAATTTGGCAAAGTACTGGGCAAAATGGGGGCCTTCTTTCATGATATCGGCAAGGTTTTCCTTGCCATTTCTTAAAGCTAATTCTTTTTGTAAAACTTCCGCAACATTTCCATATTTGGTCAAATTGCGTTCCAATGCTTGCCGCACAATGTAAGGGGCATCAAAATGGAGGTAGATTAAACTAACAGCGAGAATGCCGATAATACTTAGAATAGCTCCAAAACGGAAGCTACGGTTAATACGATGCATTACACCGCGAGCATTCATTTCGGTTAGTCCATGGCCTACCAATCGAGTCGAAAATAGACTACTGAGAATACCAACTGCTTGGATCAAAAGCGGTAATAACATCGCTTTTGGGCCAAGAGACGCATAACCCAAAATCATTGCGGCAACCATGGTAACCGAGTAACTTTCAAACACATCAGCAGCCATACCCGCGCAGTCTCCAACATTATCGCCAACGTTATCGGCAATTGTCGCGGCATTCCGCGGATCATCTTCTGGAATATTCGCTTCGATTTTCCCAACCAGATCTGCACCAACATCAGCAGCTTTGGTATAGATGCCACCTCCAACACGCATAAACAGAGCTAGCAATGATCCGCCAAACGCAAACCCCAGCAATGTTTCGTAAGCTTTTTCCCCCACGATCACCACGATCATCGAGCCGCCAAATAGCCCTAGGCCCGTTGTGAGTAAGCCAGTGACTGTCCCCGTTTGATAAGCTAATTTCATTGATAAGAGATAATCGTGCCGAGCCGCTGCTGCTACACGAAGATTCCCTGTGGTTGCTAGACGCATCCCAAAAAATCCTACGCTCGCTGAAAAAATCGAACCGACAAAAAATGCCACTCCTCGACTTATGGCCAAAACTTGAAGCTCGTTTTGCTGAGTTTGACTCATCCCTTCGCTATTCCAAGGCCATTTGGTCAGAATGATTATAGCTAGAAGGAAGATCAAAACGATTCCTACGGTTGTAAACTGCCGGCGAAGATAGGCATCTGCCCCCGCACGAATCGCTCCCGCGATCTCGCGCATCGTTTGTGTTCCCTTATCTGCGGCGACGATCTGTTTCCCTAAAATATAAGCATAAATCAAGGCAGCAATGGAAATCAACAATGTCGCGATCAAACCGACTTTTTCGAGCGAATCGATCATCGTGTTATCGGTTAAAAAGCCAAAGGGTTGCCAAGAAGTAATTCCCTCTTCTGCGCCATTACTTACCCCCGAATTAACTTGAGTCCCGGCTCCGTTCTCTTGCTTTTTTTGACTCTCTTTGGGATTCTGTGCACTCTCCAAAGAAGGGGACAAAATAAATAAAAGAGAAAGAACCAGAACACCAATCGTAATTATTCGCTTGATGTTCCAGAACTGATTTTTGGGTTTTTGAGAAGATTTCATGCCATTTTTCTCATTTCTAATAATGCGGCTATTGCTTTTAATAATATTTTGCTTTTCTTGATTCTCGTTTTTCTTGATTCTAATATTTCTTGATCATAACAGTTCTCGAAGCATATTCGACAATCCTTCGAACGATTTCAAAGAGCTTTCTCTTTACCTAGTAGATTTTCTGAACAGCTTCCATTCTTATACGCTTAGAAATTTACCCGAACGGTTGTCGACTTTAGATAGTCTGTTTTCACCAATCAGTACTCAGATCCCAACGTATTGCCGATTCTTTTAATTTCTCATCTGCTCTATTATCTATGCGCTCGTTCTCTAGTTTCTCATTTCTTAGATTCAAATTAAAGAATCAAAGACAGTTTTGCTGGTTTTTAACCATTCTGCAACCATTCTTTATGAAAGTAAGCCAATTTTACTCGCAAATCCTATCTTATCATTCTTTTTATTTCACTTTTCTTATCTTCAAGAAGGTATGAAAAAAAATAGAAAAAACAGGGTTGAAAGTCTAGTTTTTGTTACCCAAAATTTGTGAAGCAATATCAATGCCGACAAGGTCAGAATAGTCGTCAGATAGCATCTTACTTACCTTACCAGGCCAAGAAAACGTTCGATCGCCGAGCTGAAACACCCCAACAATCCCCACAGAACTATTGCTGATAAAGCACTCATCTGCTTCCGAAATTAATTGAGGAATCGTATATTCCTGTTCTATAAAAGGGATATTCCGTTTGCTGCATAGCTCCCGGATAACTTCCCAAGCAATTCCTCTCAGGATGGTCTTTACAGGAGGTGAAATCACTCTCCCTCGAATGACGGAAAAAAAATTACTGATTGCCGTTTCCCGAACAAATGCTTGTTGAGTGCGTAAAGAGCATGTGCCAGATTCGGAAATCGTATCATGTTTTTCATTGCCACTTTTAGAATCAGAATCGATTAAGTTCCTGCTATTCTCCCAACAATAGAGTAATAAAGAATTATTATTTTGATTAGAAGCGTTTTGTTCCGCGATCCACCAATGGAGGCGATTGCGATGTTTAATTTGCGGATTCATAGTTTCGCTATTGATTACGGCGAGATTGGGCAATAACCGAACTCCTTTTTCGAACCAACACCGATAACGCGGCAAATCGCAACCCATCTGATAAGCGATTAGAGTTGGTTCGGTAGGAACAGTAGACAACGACGAAACTGGACCTGGGGTTGCCAATAAAACTAGAGAAAAATCAGGGGAATTAGGGTATTGTTTTCTATTTTCTTCCAGAAGATGGTGGACGATTTGAGATATTTCCTTGGTAGAAAGTCGTAAGGGGATTTTGGCTAACTTTGCATTTTCTTCAAAACGATGCAGATGATGTTTTAGCCGAAAATATCTCTTACCAAATGTTCGAAAGCGATCTGTGATCAGAGCACCAAAGAGAATAGCTCCATCATTTAATGGCAACGCAATTTCTTGCATCGGTGCGTAGCGATCATTCCAGAACGATAACATCGGGGAGGTCATTTCAAATTAAAACTGACTTCATTCGAAATCGATCCATTCCAAACGAACACTTCCCTGCTGATAATTATTTTAAGTCTTTTCCTTTTGGACTCGACTTTATGAATCTTTGGAACAGATCGGAAATAGAGCCAGATTTCCAGAACATAATCATTGAACCGTTAGATACGTTTCGATATTCGTTTATCCTCTTTTGCCTATCTTAATACAATTTCTTGAATAAACCATTAGAAAAAATTAAAATATCGTCAGGAAAAGCAGAGATTAGCCATTTGATTATTCTTAATAGAATTTTATTAAAAATTGTTTCTTTTTATATAGATAATAATTTTTGTTTTGTTAGTATCAAAAATCATAATGAATAATAAAATATAGGAATCCTGGTTTAAAAACCAAATGGGGAAATATGAGGAAGGGACCGAATAAAAAAGGAATTTAGCCTGAACCTTTCTGGCAGGTAGTTAATATTAAATGAAAAATATGATGGTTAACTTCAAAAGAAAGTCCTTGATCTAAAAAAAATACGCATCCTTTTCCAAGCTTTGAAATGATAAAGAAATCGACCATGAATAAAGAAGCCAGTAGAGTAGATCCGAGTATGACACGCCGCAGCTTGTTAAAGTATAGTCTTGGGCTAGGGGCGCTTGGTGTAGCCGGGTTACCGTTAGTAGGAAGTTATCGAAACGCTGCCAATACTTTAAGTGACGATCCCGCAAACGCGGACCAAGAATTGAATCAGGAGATAGAAGAAAACCGGGATTGGGCGTATCAGGTTCCTGCGGAAGTACAACAAGCGATCGATCGAGGGCTTCGGTATTTAGCGCAAACGCAGAACCGAGATGGATCATTTGGGGACAGGTATCAGCTCGCGGGGAATATTGCGGTCACCGCGCTAGCGAGTTTGGCGTTCATGGCAGGGGGGCATATGCCGGGTCGAGGCCAGTATGGCAACCATGTCATGCGCGCTCTGGAATATGTGATTAGCAAAGAAAAACGGACCCCTCCGGCCCCAGGGTTATTGTGCCATGATACGGGCATTCGCCAGATCGCCATGTATAGCCATGGTTTTGGTTTATTGTTTCTCGGCGAAGTTTTTGGCATGATTCCAGATGCCAAGCTGCAAAAGCATGTGCGCGGGACCATTCAACGCGCCATCGATCTCATTAGCGTGACACAAAACTCCAAAGGGGGTTGGCGCTATGAGCCGATAAAATCCCAGGCCGATATTTCGGTAACGATTACGCAAATCATGGCTCTTCGCTCGGTACGCAACGCCGGTTTTTTTGTCGAAAAAAGTGTTATCGATCATTCCACCAATTATGTAAAGAGCTGCCAGTCTCCTTCGGATGGTGGCTTTAGTTATTATGCCAATCAAGGGCCATCTGCTTTTGCTCGTTCTGCTGCCGCAGTGGTGGCCCTCTATTGTGCCGGTATTTATAAAGGCCGAGAGATTACCAGAGGCTTAGACTATTTAATGCAATTCAAGCCGGGTACAGCGATCATGACCCGCGAAGGGCAATTGCATTACTTCTACGGCCACTATTACGCAGCTCAGGCGATGTGGACTGCCGGTGGAAATTACTGGCGGCAATGGTATCCTGCAATCTGCCAAGATCTCTTGAACCGGCTCCCCTCAAACGGGCAAGGGGCTTGGATCGATTCATCTACCTGTAGCCATTATGCAACAGCAATGGCAACGATTATTTTGCAAATCCCCAATAATTATCTCCCTATTTTGCAAAAATAGATTCGAAATCAAAAACCATTCTAGCATTTTGAAAATTAGAATCTGCCCTATATTAATCCCTAACTAGTTGATCTCGTTATTTATTTAGCTAAACGGTCAAATATTCTTGATCAACTGCACCTGATTTCGATTTGCTTTTTGTGATAGATTCTGGTTTTTGTGAATTATTGAGTTCTACGATAGAAAGACAAGAATGCCTATCTTACTAGAACTCGAATAAACAGATGGTAATCCATAGGTTTTAATCCCATTTCTCTCCATGCGGAGTGAATTACTGACTTAATCATCCTATTTATGAGACAGATTCACCTTGTAACTTGATCGAAGAGCGACCCTAACTAGATGAGTAGAGATTTTTTCAGATGGGAAGATTCGAGGATATAAACTTCGAGTTATGCCGATCTCGAATTTCGTTTTGGTTTCTGTGATTTGCGGGGTTCCGCATTTTCGTCCCCAGCTACTTGGGAAGAGTTCGATTTGCTATTATTCTTTTTGCGTGATTTCTGTTCTGAAGGATCCGATAATTCTTTTGAAGGGGGTGCTGTTGAGGGAAGTAATTCCAGATTGACCCAGAAATGCGGATCGTGATCGTAAGGGAATTCTTCACCAACGGTGGGAGTTTGATTACCCAGAAATTCGTCTATAATTTCGTAATAAAATCCCAGAAGCGGATTTTCAAGAGGATCGTAACCGATCAGGGCTTCTTTGCCGATAAATATATTCACGTGATATTGGGAGTCTTGAACGCTTGTGCCCAAAGAGATAGTTTCTATATTGGGAAGCTTTGGTTCTTGCAGAGCACGGGGGATTGGTAAAACTTCGATCGGTGTCCAATTTTTGCTTTTTTTTCGCGAAGTGGTAGGCGATTGATTGTTCAATTCAGCTCGCGAAATTTTATATTGTAATCTGATTTTTCGACAGGTTCGAGTTGCACGATGACCGCTACGGTCCCCTCGAGTATCGAGCCAAAGAGTAGTGCGGTTCCCCATTTTTCCTGATTCTGCTGATTGGAAAGAGGGTAATTTTTTTGCTATGTTGACGATAATCTGGCAACCGATCCCTTTCTCATTCCAACCGAGATAGACATCCGCAAAGGGTCGATCTTCAGATGAACAGAAACAGGGTAATAGAGCACTTTCGGGAAAAGGGATACCGGTTTCAGAAAGGGGATAATCTTCACTCTCCCCCGCCATTTTGGCGATGTATGGCACTTGGAAGGTGAATTTGAACATCGAAGCGAACGGAATGGGAATCTGGGACATCGTTTATCCTCTTTTCTAATCGGTTCATGAACGTTCTGATAGATCATTCTTGATACAAAAATTCATTATATTCGAATAGAGATCTACTTTTGCAAGACGAAAGACTATATTTTCGCCGTTAGTGTTCGTTGGCTTTTTTCGAATAGGAGATCAACGAGCTGATCGAGCAGGTCAAATGAAGCAGTTTTGCTGATAACAATAATCTTCTGAATAATATTTCTGCGCCGTTCGATCAAACTCACAAACGGTTCAACCCCTAGTTGGATGAAAGGGCTTTCCGGTCCCTGCATCGCTAACAATTCTTGAAATTCGCTTTCGCTAAGTTTGTTGAATCGATCGGGGTGCTTTTGCAACCAAGTGGCCAATTCGAGTTGAGTTACTTGAGCGAGCCGATTTATCTCCGTGTGAGTTTCCTCAGCGACATCTCGGTGCATTCGTGGTAAAAGGCTTTCCAAAGGAAGTTCTAATAATTCATGAACTGTTAAACCCAATGCTTTTGCGCATTGGCTAATCGTCGCGTTTCTCAGCTTGCGGGAATTTTCACCCAGGAGTATTTGCCGCACGGTCAGACGATTCAGATTCGAGATTCGCGCAAAATCTTCCAGATTCCAGCCCCGTTCTTGCACCAGGGTAGCGATTTTATTAGCCAATAGCGTATGGGGATGCGGGCTTTCCACGGAATCGCTATGCTGCGTATTCATCGATTCTCTCGCTAAAATATTCTTTTTTTTCACCGTTTCAATAAGTGTTTTATTTTATGATTAGTCACTGGAAAACCAATAGGCCAACAAGAATGATTACAAAACCATTTGATTTTGGATTTTCTCATTTCTTAGGCAAAGTAAGATCGATATTCCCATCTATTATTGAATTTTTCAAAATCGAATGGCACCCTTATCTGTCCAACTCGGTTAGCTAGCGGGGAACTGTTGCATTGCTAATTTATGAGCGGGATGATGAGAATGGGTAAACGCCAATTCAACAGAGGCGATTCGACTCATGCGGATCTTGACCGATCGAACTAGGCCTTGGGAATCGCCATCGATGTAGCATTGAAGAGGGCGTTTTTCTGGATCGAGTGTTGTCAATTCTACTTCAGATTCCAGAGGAAGGATAGCCGGGCGCCAAAAGGGGGGATTCAGGACATTAGATCCCACAATAATCAATA
>JAKBAI010000176.1 GCA_021809185.1 Planctomycetota bacterium | reverse complement strand
AAAGGCGTCATAAAAGATAGGAGCGAAATGAGGTAGCCGAAAGCATAATCTTTCCAATTACTACCCCATTCTCCATTAAAATTTATTTCGGCAAAAAGAAAGCAGAACGAACCGGAGCTGGAATTGGGCTATTAATCCCTTTAACCGATTTCCAGATCACCTCGTTGAATTTCAGATCGTCTACCATATCTTCTTTGCTTAAATCGATCGTTTCACACCACTTAGAACCAAAAGCTCCAGCAAGATTTTTGGCATTCAGATCGGTTTTTGGTTGCAGATAGGTAAAGGGGGTCAGATCGGCTTTTGCCTGAAAACAATCAAACATGGGGCGAGCCGCGGCATCGAATTGACTCAATGGCTGTAAACCAAGAATCAATTCCATAGTACGCAACATGCTTGTCGTCGAATAGAGAGTAGAGACAACTTGCTTACGTTTAGTATAAGGAGAGATTACCAGCGCGGTGCTGCGATGAGCATCGACATGATCAGGACCATTTTGAGCATCATCTTCTAAGACAAAAATAGCAGAATCTTTCCAGATTGAACTATGGCTAATGGCATGAACAACCATACCCAGAGCCAGGTCGTTATCCGCCACAAAAGCGGTCGGGGTCGGTTTGCCAAACTGAGTACCAGCGGTGTGATCGTTGGGCAGCTTGATAATCGTGAATTGCGGAATAGTATTCTCTTTTTCTAACCGCTTGAAATCTCCAATAAACCGCTGAGCGCGCTTGACATCCGGATAGCTCAGATCGTACGGTTGATAAAAGGGATCGAAATGCCCTTCCAGCGCTTTCACTGTTGCCACTGCTGGTCCATAGGTGCCATCTTTTTGCTTTTTACCGAGATCGATCCATTCTCCATATGTTCTATACGAGACATTCGCTTGGGCACAGCGATCCCAGATATAGCCGTTTTTAGGGCGAACCGCATAATCGATCTGACCTTCACTGGGATAACCAAAGCGTTTTTTAGGGCTTCCTCGGTAAGATAAGGGCCAATATTTTTCGAGAAAATCTGTAGCATAAGCCCCCATCGACCATTCATGACCATCGGCTGAAACTTCCCCCTCGACATAAAAATTATCAAGCAAAACAAATTCTTTCGCCAGACGATGCTGATTGGGTGTTACCGCTTCTGGAAACAGACAGAGATCTTTTTCTCCATTCCCCTGAGGAATGTCACCAAATACTTGATCATAGGTTCGATTTTCTTTGATGATATAGAAGACATGTCTGATAGGAGATGGCTCCCCGAGTCGTCGTGGGATAGGATTATCTTTCCAGATTGAATTGTCTTCCTTGGCATACGATTTGGTATCGGGTCGCAATTTGTAGGCTTGTTCCGTATACACACCAAGCTGTTTAGGTGTTGGAAAATCGATCGTGCTAACTGAACCACGGAAAATCGATCCTATATATTCCTGCAACGGGGTCCGGCCATTGTATGGGTTTGGACCACTTCGATTCGATTTGGGAATGGCCCCTTTACCGTTCGCAACATAAATCTTCTTATCGCGATTATTAAATCGCACGGATGTCGGATACCACCCAACCGGGATAAAACCGAGCGGTTTAGCTTGTTTGGGATTCTGAACATTAAAGACCGCGAGCTGATTCGCATCCGCATTGGCTACCAGTAAAATCTCGCCATTCGCCGTTAAAGTAAGGCTATTCGGGGTGCTTCCTGGTAGTGTTGTTTCGGGAGCCATCGCACTATGAAGGGATTGCAACGGTTTACCCGTTTCCGTATCGAGAACGGATACTTCTGCTGAATTGGCACAAGCAACGTACAGTACTTTTTCATCCGGTGAAAGAACCATTTCGGTCGGATGTTCTTCGGTTTTCCAGAATGCTACGGGTCGATTCGTTTCCAGATCCAAAACTGCGATTGCTGCTGCCGACCACAGAGAGACATAGGCTTTCTTAGCTGAAGAAGGGACCAAACATATATACGGGTGGCATGGCATTTTTTTGACTGGAGAATCTTTACCTGGGGCCGTTTTTATCTCTTTCTTTTCGGGATCTTTCCGACCATCGGGTGGGCTTGGCGGCTCCCCTTTGGATCCTGATTGAGGATTCAGAGTACCAAGATCTAGTTTTTCTCTGGTAATAGGGATAACCGTATGGTTGTCAGGATTATCGATAGGAATGCGAATAACCGCATCGCCCCAGGTAGCGCAGACAAATAGATCTTGCCCCTTGGGATCGGTACTTATCCCACCAATCACCCCTTTTTCGGTCAAGCCGTTAAGATGGATGGTCTTGGCATTACTGAGTAGTCCTCGATCGAAATCAAACTCATGTACTACCTCAAACTCCCCCCCACTCAAATAGAGTTTTTTCCCGTTCGGAGTAAAACAGATTCCATAAAAGGTTTGGTCTACCGTCACCCGTGAAACAATCTTTTGCTTGTTTCGATTCAAATCCATAACCACCACTTCATGTTCACGCATCCCTGCGTGTAAAATCGCTAGATATTGACCACTGGGGTGCATAGCGAGATTAACCGGAAAATCGCCAACCTCGAGCTGTTTTCCTACCGGTTTCAATCGCCATTGATTGGGTAATTGAATCGATTGATCTGGTAGGATTCCAGGCAATACTTTTTCTGATAGTAGCCCGCTTTTTTCTGAATCTAACGAATTTGCTAATTTTATTTTATTTATCTGATCGAGAGAAACGGCTCCTCCAAAACAGATCATTAAGACCAGAAGGGATCCAAACCAAGGTTTTTTGATTGTCATCGACACACTCCCGTTAATATTTTTAACTTTACAAGCACCCAGCCTAATGAAATTATCCGAAACCTAGTAGAAAAATCCATTGTATTTCTATTGAAGTTTAACGAAGTTTTTGAGAAGAAATAAGATTCTTTGCAATGAGTATCTTGGATGATCTCCCATAAAAACAGGATCTTCTCGCTCTATAGATTCGATTTTTGGCAAGAATATTCTAGCAATCGACTAAATAATTTTGATCGAAAATTATTGAGGTGAATTTATCTCATAAAAATGAACCTTTTTGGCCACATTTCCGTAGTTAGAAAATATTCATTTACAGGACGAATATCCTATAAATGTAGAGAGAGAATTCAAAGGTAAAAATCAAACGAAAATATCGATTACGGTCAACTAGATGCTTCTAGAGGTTTTTAGATTGACTTTGGGCGTTTAAACCAAACGTCTTCGACGTTGATAAATAGCTATTTAAGATTATAAATCCAGTGAAGGTGAGCAGATGCTTTTTATTTCTGGGATATGGTTTGCTTTGATACAATGCTTAGCAGCTTTACCGTGGGTGTGGGCGATTGATCCTATCGGCATGTCCACAAGGATGAAAAAAAGAGATTTCTGGCAAGTTTTTGGTTCAACGATATTAGGGTTAGCCGCCGGGTTGACTTTTTTGATGAAACAGCGTGGAGATAGCACGGTTCTTGAGGGATATGGTCGGATCTATGGTTCGATCCTTCATTTACAATTGTTAATCGATGCCATGATTGTTCTGCCTCATTTGCTCCTCACGATCTGGCCCAAAGGGGGTGCAGTAGCATTTGCCGCTTTCCGCGAAGCGATTCGCCAACCCATGTTTTGGCTAATTTTGATTCTCTCGTTCTTTTTGATCAGTTTTTCCATGATTCTGCCGTATTTTACCTTCGGCGAAGAATATAAAATGATGAAGCAGCTCGGCTTCGATATTTCGATGTTGGCTCCTACCTTATTCGGCCTTCTTGCCGCTTCTATTTCCATTTATGATGAAATTGAAGGTAGGAATGCTATCACCGTTATGAGTAAACCGATTAATCGCCGACAATATTTCTTAGGGAAATATGTCGGAATTTTGCTCAGTTGTATTTGCATGGCTCTAGCTCTTTGTTGGATCTTAACCTGGGCCTTCCATATCAAACCATTTTTTGATGTCCTCGAAGATGTCGATGATTCGATGCCTCAAGAATGTAGAACCGCTTTAACCCCATTTTTCTCGAATCTAGGAATTTCTAGCCAAGGAGAAAGTTTAGCCATTGGAGTTGCGAACTGGGTTGGAGATGCTTGTGCCCATCACATGGCCATGTTGCTGGTATTCGGTCAAATTATGGTTATGCTTGGCATTTGTGTTGCCTTAGCCACCCGCATGACTTTTGTAGTGAATTTAGCGATTTGTCTGATCATCTTCATTCTCGGTCGTTTGGCTCCTGTTATGGTAGATGTAACGAGCAGAACCACTCAGGATGGAGGAACCGCGTTGCAGCTCGTGCATTTTATTGCCCAGTTGATGAATACGGTTTTCCCTGCGTTAGAGAACTTCGATGTTGGGCCTGCTGTCGTTCGCGAATACCAGCTCACCATGACCGAATTTGCAGGCTATGTATTACCCGTGCTTGGATATTCTATTATTTATACTCTGATAGCCTTGTTTGGTGGCTTATTCCTATTTGAAGACCGCGACTTAGCTTAGGGATTCTATTCCTTAGTTAATGCGAATCATTGGCAAATGGAGCTTTATTCTGTTTCCGCCCACTCGCCCTCTCCAGTTGCCAATTACCTCTCTAGTTGCCAATTACCTCTCCAGCTGCCAATTAATTGAAGTGTTCCCACCAATTGAATTATTCTCATTCAAGAATCCTAAGTCCGATTATCTCTTGAGTACTGCTATCGTTTCAAGATTTCTTAGAGAGGGTTATTCGGACACTTTGTTCTTGATTTTTTGAAGTCGATTACTCTTCTATTCGGAATATGCCCATTCTAATTCCCTATTTACATCCGTTTTCTGGATTCCCCATTCGATTCCCCAGTGTCAAAAGCCCATAAACTTTTATAAATTCTTTCCTAGAGAGAAATTGAATGTATGGATCGTTCTGGGAAATAATAGTCTTTAGAATTGGCTTTTTTACATTATCTTTAAGGATTTGGGGTATAATAGGAATAGGAATTTCGATAAAAAACCCAGATAAGAAAAGAAGGATCGCTCTCAAGAAATATTATTTTCTGTAAGAATAAGAAAGAAGAGAAACAGTGGTCGATTCCTTTGCTCGATCTCGAAGTTACCTGCACTACGCACCGAAAGCCTGGTGGCTATCGTTTTTTTCTGGAATTCTGAGTGCATTTTTGTATGTGCTTCTGATCGTTATTCTGGCATTATTTACCGATTTGTTGATTTCTCGTGGGCGAATTCCGATTTATGCGGAATTAAGTTTGCGAGAACAATTGATATTCGCTCAGGATTGGGAACAACTAACTCTAGAAAATCGGCTCAAGGCGTTAGAGCATCTAGGGATCGCTAATCAAGTTAAGAAATATTCTGAGCTTGAATTATCCCAATTACCAGCGAATAAGAAGAAAGAATATCAATTTTATCTCGCATTACTTAGCGAAGATTGTTCACTTCCGATTGTTGGAGTTTCGACAGAAGAACAATGGCAGAAGTGGTTAAATCTGTATGGGACGGGATCTGACGACCCCCTACAAATCGCATTTCAAAATGAATTACGTTGGCGAGCTTATGTCTGGTCCAAGCTGCAAACACTTGTGAGTAAAGAAGCTGCCAATCAGTTTCAGCCTAAAATTGATCATACGGGTGAAATGGTCAGAATCGATTATTTAGGCACGGTCAATCACAACAACTACGGTATTTTGAGCGCGGTCGTATCGCAGCGACATCAGCTCGTTGGAAGATTGCTAGGCAAATTAGCTTCTTTCAATCCCTGGATGTGGCAATCAACTATTCGTAATGGGGAAGTAATTGAAGATGCCAATCATACTTACTTGACTGGATTATTATTCCTTGCCGTGGTTACGGTTCTAGTCCGCTTTTTGATGCTTGTAATATTAAACCTCGCTTCGGCTCGAACCTGTTTGGAAGCGATTACCCGAATTAGACGAGCCATTTACCACCAAACCACTCGATTAGGAAATTTAACGATCCGTTCGAATCAGTCCAATGAATCATCTGGGCTTTTCACTCATCATGTCGAAGCACTCCATGAAGCCTTCTATATCCGCTTGACGTATCACTATCGTAATTTTGTTCAAGTAATGTTACTTCTATTGATGGCCTTTTTAGCCGATTTTTTGCTTGCAGCTACTTTCACCTGTTTTGCGGTTATTATCTGGATGATTGGTGGTCAGCTCACGATTGCCTTACGCCGACGGTCGCAGTTAGCATCCCGCCAAGCTGCCAATCAATCATTATTATTGCTGGAATCGTTGCGATTGATGCGATTGATGAAAGCTTACCTTATGGAGTTTTTTAATCAATCTCGTGTGGAACGCCAGTTAAAAGAGTATGCGATAGCTCACCGCAAACGATACGATAATGAAGGAATTCCTCAACCGCTTTTTATTGCTCTTGGTTTAATTGGCACCATCTGTTTGCTCTACATTGGTGGGAAAGTAATCCTAGCGGATGAATCCTCTGTCGTTAATTTGATTGTCTTGTTGATTACCTTTTTAAGTCTATTTTTCCCACTCCGAAACTATTTTGACCTGCGGAAAACGATTAAAAATGGCCAAGAAGCAGCAACGGCTATTTTTGAATTTCTGGATCGTAAAGGGGATTTAACGCAAATTGGTGATGCCGAATTTCTCCCGCCTATGCAAAATTCCCTCGAATTCATGGATGTCTCTGTCCGGGAACCGGGCACCTCCCATTTAATTCTGCGGCATGTAAATCTCAAAATCGAGTCCAAGGAGCAAATTGGTATTGTGGGCACCGATCATCAAGCGAAGATGGCGTTAATCTCTCTCATCCCTCGTTTTTATGACCCTTCCAGTGGGGAGATTAGAATCGATGGTAGAAATATCAAATGGGTGACTCAAGAATCTTTGCGTGTCCAGATGGGGGTGGTATTGCAAAATCACCTTATCTTTAACGATACCATTGCTAACAATATAGGTTGCGGTGATCCTGGCTTTGTTTTACCACAGATCATCGAAGCTGCAAAAGTAGCTCACGCTCATCAATTCATCCAGATGTTGCCTTACGGGTATCAAACAACAATCGGCGAACTTGGCTATTCTTTAACCGTGGGTCAGCAATTTCGCATCGCTCTAGCTCGGGCTATTTTGCGCGATCCGGCTATTTTGCTCATTGAAGAACCTGTCAACTCTTTCGATGAAGATACTAAAGATCTCTTGGACGATACAATGAATCGCTTTTTGCCTGGGAGAACCGTGATTTATGTTCCCCATCGCATTTCTACCCTTAAACACTGCGACCGAATTTTACTTCTCGATGAAGGGAAAATTGTCGCTACGGGTACCCATCGAGAATTGCTCCATCAAAATGATCTTTATCGCCATTTGTATTATCTCGAATTTGCTGGAAACTTTGCGGAAGCTTGATTGAACTCATTTGAATTTTGTTGACTTTTAAGGGGTTTTTGCGTACTTATTAGAAACAGTAGTCATTCCTCGATTTTATCAATTTTATTTCGCTTAAGAAAAAATGAGGAAAGATTTTTGCCTCCTTAGAACGAATCGCCCCAAGTCACTTTTAAAAAAAATGGCAATAGCATTTTCGAACAGTATTCGATAAGAACATTTTCATAAATTTCAATTTTGCATTAAAATTAGATATATTTGTCTATTAAAAATCACCTCAGAAAATAACCAACAAATTAGAAACCCCCTCATCAAATTTCCTATTTCTTATTGTCATGATTTTCATACATTATTAAAAAAGATAAATTTAGAATGGGAGCCAGAGAAATATGCCGTTTGAGGCGATTGATAAACCTTTTGATTTTCCCAAAAACGAAAGAAATATTCTGAAATTTTGGGACGAAAGCCGAATTTTTGACTTATTGCGGGAAAAGACAAAAGGGAAACCAAGATGGTCTTTTTTGGATGGTCCAATAACCGCGAACAACCCAATGGGGGTGCATCATGCTTGGGGTAGAACCTATAAAGATGCCTATTCGCGTTTCTTTGCCATGAACGGGCGTGAGCTGCGCTGGCAGAACGGCTTCGACTGTCAAGGATTATGGGTTGAAGTCGAAGTTGAGAAAGAGCTCAAACTGCAAAGCAAAAAAGATATCGAAAATCTGGTTCCAGGCAACGTCACCGCGAGCATCGAACAATTTGTGCAAAAATGTAAGGACCGGGTCAATCACTTCGCGCGGATACAGACCGATCAATCGATTCGACTTGGGCAATGGATGGATTGGGATAGAACCGATGCCGATTGGGCCAAAAGCCCAGATGAGCGTAAATCGTATTTCACCATGTCATCGGAAAACAATTACACGATCTGGAGTTTCTTGAAGAAATGCTTCTCGAGAAATCTCATCTATCGCGGCTATGATGTCATGCCCTGGTGTGGCCGTTGTGGAGTCGGCTTATCGGAAATGGAACTGGGCGAAGGCTATCAACTTATTGAACACCGCTCTGTTTTTGTGCGATTCCCCTTAATCGATCGCCCTGGGGAATCGTTATTAGTCTGGACGACAACCCCCTGGACTTTATCAAGCAATGTCGCTGCTGCCGTGAATCCCAAGCTGACTTATGTAAAAATTCAATGTAAAGAGGCGATCTATTATCTGGCCAAAGGGGCACTAAAGTTCGATCGCATGAAGATGGGGGATAAAGGGGATGATGACAGCGCAGATATGGGGGACACGAAAAGCGAAGGGGACAGCCAAAACGCGGAAAATAAGAATAAGAAAGGAAAAGTAGCCTGGTTACCTGGCGTTCCCCATCTGAAGAGTATTGAACAGATGTTTAAAGAGAAGGGGGGCAAAGAAGGTTATCGTGTTCTGGGAGAACTTTCCGGAGCGGATATGTTGGGATGGCGCTACCAGGGACCGTTCGACGACTTACCAGCTCAGCAACACCCTTTCGGCTTCCCGGAAGAGGTAGCCAAAATCGTTCAGCAAGCGAACTGGTCAGAAAATAAGCCCGCTCAAGCGGTTCACCAGGTCATCGCCTGGGACGCCGTGGGAGAGACCGAAGGTACCGGTATTGTCCATATTGCACCGGGATGCGGTCGCGAAGATTTTATTTTGGGTAAAGAGAATCGCTTGCCCCCAATCGCCCCCCTCGATGATAACGGCAATTTCGTGGCAGGTTTCGGCTTTTTATCGGGGCAAAACGCCAGCAAACCCGGCACTGCGGATCTGGTTTTCGATCATCTCAAGAAAAACGATACGCTGTTCGCTTTGGAACGATATGTCCATAAATATCCGCATTGCTGGCGCTGTAAAACCGAATTGCTTTTCCGACTAGTCGATGAATGGTATATTCGCATGGATTGGCGAAACGAAATTGTCCAAGTGGTCGATTCCGTCCAATTTTTACCGGAATCGCTCAATGGTCGAGCTAGAGAAAAAGATTGGTTGAACAATATGGGGGACTGGATGATCTCCAAGAAAAGATATTGGGGGCTGGCCTTGCCGATCTGGGTCGATGAAAAAGACCCGACCCAATTTGAAGTGATAGGCTCTTATGAGGAACTGAAAGAGCGAGCGATAGCGGGTTGGGAAGAATTTGACGGCAATACCCCGCATCGGCCCTGGATCGATCAGATTGTTTTACGCAATCCCAAAACAGGTAATCGCATGCTGCGCATTCCGGATGTCGGCAATCCCTGGTTGGATGCAGGCATCGTTGCGTTTTCAACCATGAATTATAACCGCGACCGCGAAGAATGGAACAAATGGTACCCAGCAGAATTCATTACCGAAAGCTTTCCGGGACAATTTCGCAATTGGTTTTATGCCCTGCTGGCCATGAGCACAATGATGACCAGTGGCAAACCCCCTTTTCGCACCTTGCTGGGCTTTGCGACCGTCCGCGACCAATTCGGTAACCCGATGCATAAATCGGCAGGAAATTCGATCGAATTTATCGCCGCTGCTGATGATGGCTATGAACTCTTCGCCGAAGCAGATCCCAAAATCTCAACTCAGGAATTGCAAAATAAACAGCTCCCCAAAAATGCCCTCTCCTACCGGGAAGAACTTATTACCGATAAAGAAGGGAATAGCAAAAAAAGGGTCTATGCCAAATATCAACCGATTAGCACCGATGTTGTGCGCTGGTTCTACTGCCGGCACAATCCCGCTAACAATATCAACTTCGGCCCTGAACCGACCGATGAGGTGAGATCTAAATTCATCCTAAAAATCTGGAACATATATTCCTTCCTTTGCGAATACGCTCGTATCGATCGCTTTGATCCCGCTCACCCCCTGATCCCGATTCACGAACGCGCTATCCTAGACCAGTGGATTCTTTCCGATCTCCAGCAATTGATTGCCGATGCCAACAAAGCTTTTAGTCGCTATCAGGTAATGGATTTCTGCCTCCAGGCCGAGGCTTTTATCGATGAAAAATTAAGCAACTGGTATCTGCGCCGAAGCCGGAGACGATTCTGGAAAAATGAGTTAGGCCAAGATAAGCTTGCCGCTTTTCAAACTCTCTATGAAGTGATGAATACTCTTACCAAATTAATTGCCCCTATCGTACCGTTTTTAGCAGAAACCATCTACCAAAATTTGCGGTTGCCACGCGATCCACTCAGTGTGCATCTATGCGATTATCCTCTAATTGAATCTTCGTACATCAATCCCGCTTTATCGAATCAAATGAATGCCCTACTTGATACCATTTCGCTAGTATCCTCTGCCCGTAATCAAGCGAAAATCAAAGTTCGGCAACCGTTACAAGAAGTTCTCGTACAACCTGGAAACGATTCAGTCATTCAAGCACTGGAGCGATTCCCCGATCTACTTCTAGACGAACTCAACATCAAAAAAGTTACTTTACATCGTACCGATGCGGCCTCTTTACTGGAAGCAAAACCGAAATTACAACTTAAATATGCCGCTCCTAAATTGGGACCACATATCAAAAGTGCGCAGCAAGAGTTGTTGCAGCTCGCATGGGAAAAAGTGAAAGCCGATCTGGAGAAAGGGACGCTCACCCTTTGCGGTATAGCTCTCGACAGCAACGATATCGCGATCGAATTTCAAAGCCCACCGGGTTGGATCGGCATGGCGGGCAAAGGGACTCAAGTCTTATTAAAAATCGAGATCTCTCCAGAATTAGAAGCGGAGGGGCTTGCGCGCGAAGTGATTCGATTAATTCAAGATCTCCGCAAATCGGCAGATCTGCAAACGCAAGATCGCATCGGTCTTTTTGTAGAAACTCATTCGATGAAAATCAAACAGGCCATTGACATTCATCGAGAGCACATCGCCAATGAAACCCTTACCTCCCAATGGTTTACCGATTTACCTAGTTCGAAACAATTCGTTCAAAAAGAGGCTAAGATCGATCAGGATCCGCTTTTGATTGCTATCGGAGTTATTTAATCGTGCAAATTCGATAGGTAGTCTGCTAAAATTCATCGCCCAGCACTATTCTTCAGAATCAACCAATGAATTAAAGATAAATTACGATAACAGAGATATATCAGCAACGCTCAGGATCATTCCTATACCCTTAGAAAAGTCGAACAGACAAAAGAACCACATGATCGAAATTCGAAAATCCACCCATGACGATATTCCTTTTTTGGTAGAATCGAATTATTGTATGGCCAAAGAAACGGAAGAAAAAGAACTGAATCGGCTTGTGCTCGAACAGGGAGTACGAGCGGTTTTAGATGATC
>JAKBAI010000175.1 GCA_021809185.1 Planctomycetota bacterium | reverse complement strand
TATTCCGTTTTCCGAATTCTCCATACGATCGATAGGTTATTTTCGCCCGCGCACAGGCATCCCACAAATAACCCGCAGGAGAGTTCAATAAATCCCCTTCATCATCATCATCGATCCCCCGGCGATTGGAATAGCTTAAATGCCAGTCTTTGCCAATATAATCGGTGTTATACGCAGCGGTCGACCAGGGATGACCCGAACGAGAAACATGCCCATTGCAATACAGATTATCGAAAAGCACAAACTCGCGCGCTAGCTGATGGTGATTGGGTGTAACCTTTTCCGGAAACATACATAGACTTTTATCCCCATTCCCTTCCGGCATATCCCCCAGAATTTGATCGTAAGTCCTATTCTCTTTGATAATGTACAAAACATACTCGATCGGGGAATGTCCCCCCAAGCGAATGGGGATTGGATGGTGCTCGCTGCGTTTTAACGAATCGATCATTTTTTGGGAATCCGGGCTATTCTTATAAACTAGATTCGTATATTCTCCAAGTATTTTTTCTCGATCTTTCTCCTCAGGAAGGGGTACGATTTGTAGACTGCCTTTCATGGTTGTGCCAATATATGGGAACGGTAAGCCGCGGTTCCCAGGCTTTTTACGCCAATACCCGTGCTTATCTTCTGTTGTTGGGTTCGCGTGAGAACCGGAGCCGAGTCCGTTTCCGATCAGTAAATATTTTTGATCCGATGTTACCGCAAGGGAACAAGGATACCACCCCGTTGGGATGAATCCAATCACCTGAGAACTATTTTTCTTGCTTATATCGATCACAACCACCTGATTCGTTTCCGCATTAGCCGCAAATAAGGTTTTGTTGTCTGGGGTAATGGCGAGAGCATTGGGAGTGCTTCCTGGTAAGGAATGTGCAAATAAAGAGGTTTTAATGCGTTCGGTGACGATTTCTGATCCCAGATCGATACTCACTACCTCATCGGAAGAGGCGCAAGCTACCCAGAGTCGTTTTCCGGTTCGATCGACGACAATCTGATTGGGATGTTCGCCCACAGGGATTTTCTTGACGATTTTTAGATTGCTGGGATCGACCACCAAAACCTGTCTGCCAGCCCAATCCGAGATATAAAGTCTCGCTCGATTTGGTGATAATTGAAGATCGTATGGCTTCCCTACTAATTTGACCGTGCGTAGAATTTCCATCGAATCGCTTTTGATCTCTAGTAATTCGGCATCTTGAATGTTCAAGGAATAAAGTATATTTTTGGACGAATCGAACTTTAAACCACTGCGAAACCCTTTTAAGGCGTTGATCTCTTCTCTAGGCATTTTTAAATGATTAGGATCGAGAGGAGATAGCCGGGTTAATTGATCCCCTTTCTTTTCGATTTGATGCAAGCGATTCCCCCCACCCCCCGACCACCAGAACCGTTCCTGTTTTTCATCCGTTTGCAGACCAAACCAGCTCTGATTTACTTCCACGGAACTTATGATCTTTTGCTGATCGAGATCGATTAGCGATAGTCGATGTTCGTTAAAACCATCGGTAGTCACTATAACTTGATTTGATTTGGCTAGCGGAATGATATTCAAAGGCAGCGCGGCTAAGCCGATCTGCTTCCCGGCAGGGGTTAACTTCCAGCCGTTCGGCAAAAGATAATAATCCCCTCTTGGTCCAGGTCCATTTTGTTTCGGATCGGCTATCTGCTTAGTACTGTTGGGTACTTTTGCGTTTTTTTTATCTTCTGGACTCATCTGAGCAAATGCGACCGAAATAGTCGTAAATATGAAAAAGAGAACAAACCAATAGAGATTGCCTTGGGAGGGGCTAAAATATCTTATATAGAATCGAGTGCAAGCTTTGCAAATCGATTGACACTTTGGAATTTGGTTGATTCCGGTTACTTTCATAATAAAGACCTCGATTACTATCTCGATTAGTTCATAGCGAACGAATCCGCTCATTTTTAAATTCTTAAACTATCAGCAAAAGTCATGCAGGCTTTCACTTGACTGATTTTTATTATGCTATACCTATTCGAATTTTCAAGGTTCGAAATTTTTTCGAGATACAATCTGATGATAATTGTTTCATTTTTTGATTTTATCTGACCCAAAGAACTTATTCAATTTGAGAGACAAAGATGCGGAGGGAAAAAATGCGGAGAAAAAAATGCTTGAATCTCCGCTACCGATTTTCAAGGAAATTTAGCTGTAGAGTAAATTCACAATCTGACGATGCAATACCGTATTTTCAAATTTTTTTGTGATCGCTGTTATCTCTGAGGTTAAAAAATTTGAGACTAAAAAATTTTAATGTTCACTATGCTCGCTTAGTTTCCCCTCTCTGCGACCAATTTCCATGAAATCGGTATCTAATGAGTAAACCCAGCCTAAAACAGCAAATATCTCTAATATGATCCCTAATATAATCTCAAATATAGGATGGTATCTTAATCAGGGACATTAAAAGCCTGTTTGAGACAGAGGAGGGCCTCTTCGCCGTGAGCGAGTTCGACAACAACAGAAACACAGACTTCACTGGTAGTAATCATCAAAATATTGATACAGCGCTGAGCCAGAGCACCAAACATGGTCCGAGCGACACCGGTATGTGTCCGCATACCAACTCCGTAAACATATAAAACCGCAATATCTGCATCCCCTGCGGTACGGGCCTGCGGATCGATTTCGTGAACGAGATTCTGGGTGCGAATAAGCGCTCGGCGGAGGTCGCTTTTAGGGACAGTAAACGATAGTTCCGCTCGGTTTGGCGTCGCAAGATTTTGTACAATTGTATCAACGAGAATACCACTGCGAGCGATCTCTTGAAAAACACGAGAGCAGTTCCCTGGTTGATCGGGTAAATCAAAAATGGTAATTCGGCCATAATCTGTATTTTTTTGCACTCCGCTGATCACAATATCTTCCATCCCTGCCAGTCGCTGAGTAGCAGCGGTCAAATCAGCAGAGCTATCTTCGCCGCGGGGTATCGAACGCAGATGATATTCGATCGAATTTTGCGCTAGCGGTTTAGTACTATCAGAAAGTTGGGTATGAATCGGTTGATGTAAACTAAAAGCCTGATGCACTGCTTTGAGTGCCCGCCCCCCTTCATTTTTATCAACGAGTACCGAGATTTTAATATCGCCAGTTGTTATCATTTTTATATTGATGTTTTCTTGAGCGAGGGCGGCAAACATATTCTCGGCCACTCCGGTATGAGTACGCATACCGATACCGACCACCGATACTTTACTCACATCTTCCACGGTTTGAATGGTAGCCCCCAATTCAGCAACAATGGGTCGCAGCGTTGCTTGAGTCAGATTGAGGTCGTTACGTAAAACAGTGAAACCGATTGCCGCTTTTCCGCCAATACCAAAACTCTGGCCGATCATATCTACTGCAATATTTTGACTAGCGATTGCTTCAAAAATACGATGGCTAATCCCAGGGCGATCGGGTAACCCTTCCAGGAAAATTCGAGCTTCATCTCGGGCTAACGCTGCCCCGCATACTTTGTTGTTGTGCATCCATGCCGCTTCAGGGACAATCCAGGTTCCCTGCACATCACTGAATGAGGAGCGGACTTGCAGCGGGACGTTGAACTTTTTAGCGAACTCGATACTGCGCGAGTGCATTACCCCCGCGCCCATGCTTGCCAATTCCAGCATTTCATCGTAAGAGATCATATCGACTTTGCGTGCTTCAGGTACCAGACGAGGATCCGTTGTATAAACCCCATCCACATCGGTATAAATTTCGCATTCAACCCGCTCCTGCTCTAAAAGGAGTGGTGATTGTTCTGGGGTCAAGTCTTGTGCTTTTGTCTCTGCTTTTATCTCTGCTTTTATTTCTGGTTTGATTTCTGTTTTAGTCGCAAATGTCGATCGAGAAGCGACATCGTGTTTGAGCACTGCTGCTAGAGCCACAGCGGTCGTATCTGAACCCCCGCGACCAAGAGTAGTGATATTTGCTTTTTCATCCACCCCTTGAAATCCGGCAACGATTACAATTTTCCCCTCTTGCAAAGCTTGGCGGATCCTTTGAGTCGATATTTCTCGAATTCGTGCTTTGGTATGGGTACTATCGGTACGAATTCCGATCTGAACCCCAGTAAAACTAATTGCAGGTTCGCCCAATTCCTGAATAGCCATTGCCATTAGTGCGATCGATATTTGTTCACCAGTAGCAAGGAGCATATCCATCTCGCGCGCTGGGGGATGTTCACTAATCTCCTGAGCTAGGGCGATTAGATCATCCGTGGTATCACCCCGCGCACTGACAACCACCACCACCTGATTCCCAGCTTGGCGAGCACGAATTGCTCGACGAGCTGCTGCCTTGATTCTTTCTGCGGTTGCTACACTACTGCCACCAAATTTTTGCACCACCAATGCCACCGATAGTTCTCCGTTTATTCAATTCTAAGAAGATATTGATTAGTAACTGTATTTTTTACCTATTAAACTCCTCTTTTCAAGTATCGATCCTTTATTTTTCTTTACCAAGAATATGAAAGTTCCAGTCGAAATCGGCTATTTCTTTATCACTGATTTCATTTTTTCATTGTTTCGCTCGATTTCGTCTCAACGATCTAGTCATCACCAGCTAAGAATCCGTTCCCTCGTGGTAAGATTGTCTTATCTAAGTTGATTCTATTTAGAGAATTATAAGAATGATCCCAGAAATCCTCCCATTTTTCAGTTGGATTAATACTGATCGATCCTAATTGTTCCTAATTGTTCAAGGGAGCGATCATAATTAGCTAGGAGGTTATTTTTCGAACCGAGAGCATCTTCATTTTCATCAGAGATGATCAAGTTTTATAGAGTAGGAGTTCTTACAGGATTCCTAAAAAATTCGCGCTAGGCAAGTGTTAGAAATACACACAGCTTACGAACAGGGCTGCATCCGCAAACCTCTTCAACTAATTTAGAATCTACCGATCGACGACCGATTAGCCCTCGACCTCTCTGAAGGAACTTATATTGAATCTTATCTAAATTAGCTGATTTACGCCAAAGATCAAAGTAACTCCAATCATCGCTTTTCGAAGATAATTCCCTGAGTAGATAGTCGTGTTGGATTCTCAGCATTTTTATAAAGAACTCGTAAATTTTTATTTGTGCAATTCGAGGTTCATTTCTTGGTTTTAATATCATCAGTAGATGGCAAAATTTGGGGAGTGCCCCACAATCTGTTCTAAGACCATAATCTATATTTCATTTTATTTTATGAATCGATTTTTTTTAGTGATGAATAAAAAGGCTACTTCGATTTGCATCTCTTCTCGAAATCTAGATTCTTAAAATTGTTTCTAATCTTTAATACACAATCGGAAATCACTTTTCTAGCGCAGAAAAAGAATGGTTGACATTTGTAAACAATGTGAATTTCCCATTTTGCTATAGTCAATGCAAACGAGAGCATTCAAATCGATACTATTATGAATAATTCGAATGAACAAAACAAGGGGAGTACCTGCGAGAAGATTTTAGACGAACTAGAGCAACTGATCAAAGATAGCCCTTTCTCCAATCAAGAAGTGAATGACTGGAAGATTCGTCATCATGTCACCGATCAAGAAATGTGGCAATATCTACTCATAATTATATCAAGCTGGATCGAGAGCGACTCCCGCGAAGATTGCCGAAGCGAATCGCCGCTTTACCGAAAGGCATTTCAGCGCCGGGAACTTCTATTTAGCAAAGCTTTAGCTGAAGAAGATTATGCCTTGGCGCTACGAATCGAACAAGATCGTTGCAAAATTGCAGGGGCCTATAATAAAAAACAAAGACCAGAAAATGCCGAAGAACACTTGAGCGTAAACGGGATAGAACAATCCGCAAAACCGGACCAGGAAAGAGATTTGAGTGATGCCGAACTTGAACAACTTGTCCGAAGAAAAAGCACAACGAGAACTGGAACAAAGAAAACGGGCCAGGGAAAGCCTTCTTCACTTCAGCAAATACGTAATGCCGACCTTTCAGATAAGCTGGCACCATCAAGTAATCTGCCAATATCTAGATCAATTACGCGAAGGAAAAATCCATAAGCTGATGATATTTTTGCCGCCTAGGCATAGTAAGTCTCAGCTCGTGAGTCGGCATTTCCCAGCGTTTGTTCTTGGTCACCATCCCGAGGCCGAAATCATCTCTTGTTCCTATTCCGCCGCATTGGCTTCACGATTATGCCGGGATGTTCAGCGGTTGATCTGCGATCCGTCCTATCAGCATTTATTCCCTGCAACTCGACTACTGGATCGTCAGCAAACAAGCAGAAAGAAGCTAGCGATTGGCCAGAGAACTAGTCAACAATTCGATTTAGCTGAACAATCGGGAAGTTATCGCGGGGTTGGGGTTGGTGGCAGTATCACCGGGATGGGGTTCCTGTTTGGGATAATCGATGACCCAGTTAAAAACGCTAAGGAGGCTTTATCTGCCCTTAGCCGAGATCGGATCTGGGAATGGTATCAATCTACTTTCTGGACACGTCAAAGCCCAGGGGCAAGAATACTTCTGACCATGACCCGGTGGCATATGGATGATCTAGCTGGACGATTGCTCAAACAGGAAGAATATCAGGAATCTTGGACCGTCCTGTCTCTTCCTGCTATTGCCGAGAAAATTCGCCATCCTAGCGACCAACGGCAGTTTGGAGAAGCGCTGTGGCCGCAACGCTTTTCCTTATCGTGGTTAGAACAAGCCCAGCGATCTCTAGGAAATCATTGGTTTTCTGCTATGTATCAGCAACGGCCTGTTCCGGCCACGGGCAATCGGTTTCGCGAACAATGGTTTCGCCGTTATCGCTGTACATCTGAGGGTTGGTCCCTAGCTGAACTCGGTGAAGTCGATTTTCGAAACGGGATTCTATTTGGGATTATCGATCCGGCAACATCAACGAAAGCAAGTGCCGATTTTACCGCGATTGGGATTTTTGCCATTACCCCTCATCCTCATTTGTTGATTCTAGAAATGATTCAAGAAAAGATGGATATTGAAATGATTGTGCCTAGATTAGAGCAGATTTGCCGAGGGTATGAATTGCAATGGCTGGGTATTGAAGCGAATGGCTTCCAAATAGGGTTGGTACGCGAAGCACGAAGAAATAGTCATTTTCCTCCCATTCGTGAACTGAAACCCGCTGGCAAAAGTAAATTAGTCCGGGCTATACCAGCTATCATTCGCGCGGAATCGGGGCAGATCTGGGTGCCAGAACAGGCTAGTTGGTTATCCTCATTTTTTGACGAATTAACTCACTTTACTGGCCTTCACGATTCGCATGACGACCAAGTCGATGTGCTGAGTTATGCAGTAGATGAGCTGATTCAATTTCAAGGAGCTGAGGAGGGCACAGCGAAAACCTCTCGTCTTGAAACAGATTTTCCCCGATTTCATGGAGAAGCTCAGCAGCGAGGGCTATGGGGGCTATGAGCGAAATGGAGTTCTTATCCCATTGACAATCGAATTGCTTATTTAATTTACTTTTTACCATATTTAATAGAAATCGATATGAATACCATTTTGAACGATACCGATATGTTGATCGCCCCAGAAAACCTATTTGCACAAATAACCAATCAGAGTGCCAAAACATTTTCTTATCGCTATGATGAAGCATTAAGACAATTCCCGCAACATGCGCTGGCCATGCGCAGGGATGCCCTGATCGAAGCGCTTTTGCAAGAACGATACTGTCCAACAGCCAATCGCAGCTGGCAAATCTGCCCCGAAGATGAACATAACTCGGATCAGATTCGAATCGCAAATATTCTAAGTCAACTCATCGAGCGGATTCCGTATTGGTCTCGATTGCTCTACCAGTTATTAGAGGCGATCTGGTATGGTCGAGCGGGTGTGCAGATTCAGTGGGGAAAGCAAAAAATTCGGGGTCAGGAATATTGGGGGATCTTGAACCATTTACCGGTGCAAGGGGATAAAATTCAGTTTACCTGGCAGGGGGAACCAGCAATTTTGATCAATCCGATGTCGCGGCAGAATTACCCCGATTCATGTCTCGTAAATACCGACCGTGGTTTAGCCCTGATATTACGCAAATCGATATGGCGAGATCAGTTTATCATCCATAAACATATTCCCAGTGATGCCGATTTCTTTCAAGGGGAAATGGCTGGTGGTATTCATGGGGTTGGTCTTCGCTCCAAGCTATATTGGTGCTGGTGGCTACGAGGAGAAATGCTCTCCTGGGCAGTCGATTATATGAAAAAAGTAGGAACACTTGGCTTATTGATATTCTGGTATGAAATCAATAATAAGACAGCGAAGCAGATAGCGGAGACCGCCGCACAAACTGCCAGTAAAAGCAATGTCTTGGTTATGGGGCGAGCCAGCAGTGCCAGTTCTAGTTGGGGGGTTGAGCAATTGCAACCATCCACGGTCGGCATTGAAGCTCTCCAGCAGATGATTCAACATTATTTTGAATTGCAGATGGAACGGCTCATTATTGGGCAAAGTTTATCGGCGCGCACGGAAGGCAACGGGCTTGGCGGTAAAGGGGTGGCAACTCTTCATGCCGATACGAAATATAATCTGCTTAAATTCGATGCCGATAATTTAGCGGAAACCGTTCGCGCGGAACTGATTTCACGCCTATTGCATTATAACTTCCCTGCCTGTACCGACCATTATACCTTTCAATTACTGGTTCCTCGCCCCGATAATCATGAAAAAATCGCTACGATCCAATCGGCTTATGAGATGGGGGTTCCGTTTGCGGTCAGAGAAATTCGTGAGCTGACAGGCCTGAATCAACCAGCTGCCGGGGACCAGATTATTCAGAAAAGAGCTTCACTAGGTTGAGTCTATCCCTCTTTAGATTCTGACCTTTCCTTGATTTATTTATCAACATCGAAAGCGATCCGATTTTTGGTCTTTATCAGTTCAAGAATACTTTTATAGAAATAATTATATGCCATTACATCCCAGAAAGACTTATCTTCCGGGTCGATGATTAAAAGCTTACAGCGATTGAAATATTGAATCGCTTCTTGCTTCTTATTCAAATGATAACAACTTCCCGATCGAACCAGATACAGGAGCATCATATTTGCCGGGAGCGAAGATTTGTAAAAGTCCTTGAGTATTTTCTCCGCTTTGATGGTCATTTGATAGGCTTCTTGATATTTCTTTTCTTTGTACAATAAGAACGAATCAAATGCGAAAATATTAGTAAAAACCGATTGGTACAATGCCTTCTCTCGGTCATCGAGTTTGCTGAAATCGAACTGGGTAGTTCCTAATACCTTTGCAAATGACTTATGAAAAATTTGCAAATCGTCATCCACTTTTTCATCCAAAAATAACTGATAAGCAGTAGATAGAAATTCGATATTGAATACCCATTGATTGGGATTCTTATGCACTTCCGCCAAATACTTCTTAACCAGTTCATGATACTTTTCTAGGTGGCCAGCTTGAATGTGGCAGATCAGAAGTGGTCTTTCCAGATAGTTTTCCGGAGTCATTTTTTGGCTAAGCAACAGCAAGCGTTCCGCTTCCGGCCAGTTATTATCATTGGCTTCATCCACAGCAAGCTTCATGGCTACATTACGGTCATCGGGATTGCGTTTTCCAGTCTGCCGCTGAAATTCTCGTAATTGAACCCGATCCCCTTTCTGTCTGGCATGAATGGCCGCTAGGTGGTAGCCGAGCCAATGATCGGGATCGAGTCTTATGATCTGATCGGCTAGCCACTTTGCTTGATCGTATTTTCTTTGATAAAAAGCAATATAGAATCGGTGCGCCAGCCAATCGGTTAATTGATTCTGTTTGTCTAATAATTTGGCTTGTTCCAGGGAATCCTTCGCTTCTGGCTCTTGGTCCCAGAGATGTTGTATCAGTGCTTGGCCTGCCGGAAAATGCCAATCCTGAGGGAGCAATTCCCCGAGTTGGCGCAAATAATGAAATTCGCTGAGATCATTGCCGCATTCGCGCGATCGAACTAAAAGTTCTTGGAGCGTCTCCAGTCTATTTTTTGCTGGCTGTAAAGCGGGATCTTTGGGCAACTTTTGCAATAGCTTATCTAAGTGGCTCCATTCTGCATTCGATAACGGCACCAATGAGTTCCCTTTCTCATGGAGACCAGATTCATGCTGTAGCCATTGTAGATATTTTTCGTAGTTGTCATCAATCGCTTGTGGTACCGCATAGCGATAAACATGCCCTTGCTGATTTAGAACCAGCAAGTGGCGATTATCTTCGCTGAATTGCAATTGAATCACTTCTGAGCGTTGCTGCAAGGGGGGGCCGATCGGTTGCCCTAAGTCGCTATCCCATAATTGGACCGCTCGGTCTGTTGAAGTCAGAGCAAGCAAGCGATGATCATTGCTGTAACAATAGAGCCGGATAAGGGATGGATGCAATATCTCTTTACCAACGATTTTTGTCGAACGCAAATCGTATTGCTGAATTGAATTGATCGCGGTGCGAAAAGCCACGCGCTCTCCATCAGGGCTAACGACTAAATTCGAATTCTCTCTGGTGTTCTGGCAAATGATGGTAGGAATTTGCCGTTTGCCAGTTTTAGAGTCATAGACATCAACGCAAAAATTATTGATCGGTTCTCTAGCAAAATAGCCATGAATCAGCGAGGAACCATCGGGAGTATATTGGACAGTAAAGGTATCAGATTGACCCTTATTCGTTGAGTAGAACGGCGATTGCAATTTCGGTGGTTTCCCCTGATTCATCGATCCCAGAATGATGCCACCACCATTTTTGGACCAGCCGAAGCTAAATCCGAGAGCAAAACTTTTTCCATCGGGACTTTGACCGGTTTCAAAGGCTGCACTGTCAAAAAATTGAAACTCTGTTTTACCTGTTGCACAGTTAAAAAAGCCGATGCCACCTACCATCGGAAAAGCAACGATTTCCCCATGATTGAAAAAGCGTGGATATCCCCCTATATTTTTGGGTTGTATCAGGGTTTGATAGATCGGTTTGCAATCTGGGCACCGATACAAACTAGTATACGGAATTTTGCCAGACATCGACTCCGTTGCGGTAAATATTTTTTGAGAATCATCGCTCATAATCAACCAATCGAGATGGCGGTTAAGTGGTCGTCCCAGGGGCTCATTCGTTTCCACATCGATAAGCCGACCATATAAATCCCCCAAAGAAACCAAAGCATATTTCCCTTCTCTGCCGATAAATCTGCCTTTCCTGTCTAAAGAATAAGAATAGAGAAGCTGATCCTCACCCATAAAGGTCGAATCGAGTGAAACGGTGTATTTATTCGCCATTAAGCCGAGCTGATCAATCGCCCAGATGCGCCGACTCCCATCGGAATGAATCGTAGTCAACCAGCGATGGTTGGGACTCATAAGCATATTCTCGTTCAAGCCCAGATTTGCACGATCTTCGACCGGGATATTTCCGCCTATTTGAAAATGCTGTAACGGATCTAACAATCGGCATACGGTATCGAAACCGACCACACGGGCAAGATCCCCCCCTGGAGAAAATTGGTAATGAGAAAGTCCAGAATCGGGCCGAAACTTTTCACCTATGGCTTTCTCGCTGGAAAGAGAAAACCAACGGAAACTTCCAGACCTTGGCACCTGATTGCCTCGACCATCATTTAACCAACTCGGCACCAGATCTTTCTGACCCAGCAAGACTCGCCCTTGCGAAAAACTTGTTACTGGCATTTCGGTTTTGTGAAAATCGGCTAATT
>JAKBAI010000012.1 GCA_021809185.1 Planctomycetota bacterium | reverse complement strand
GGCAGTAGGCAATGGGCAGATGGCAGTAGGCGGGGGAAAGTAGGCAGTAGGCAGTAGGCAGATGGCAGTAAGCAGAGAAAAGACAGTAGGCGGGATGCAGATGGTAATGGGCAGGAAAGAACTGGAGGCAGTGGGCACGAGGCAGGAGTGAAGGGAAAGACTGTAAACGTAAATAGGTTGAATTGAGAATCAGTAAACGAATCCCTCGAGCAGCTTACTTATCAATCTCTATCCTAAGCTTTTCGAAAATTGAAAAGTTACAGATCATCAATTGATTAAAACATTCTGAGAAACTGTATTGAATTTCCAAGAATTCGGATATAAAATTGGGTTAGTTACTTGATCACGTATAAAGTATTTAGGAGACATTTGTGAAATATTCAATGCCGTTTGGGATCCAACTTCCAATGAAAATTTGGGCTATTTTATTGCTCTTAGGATTACTATGTCCCCTAGGATTTAGCGATGAAGGAGATTCTCCTAATAAAAAATTATCCCAAGCCAACTTTAATAAACAGCTCCAAAAAATTCAAAAAGATTATTCAAAGAAACAAGAGCAGATCCAGTCTCAATTAGAAAACGCAAAAACGGAAGAAGAGACAAGGGCACTCATCAAGAAAATGCCAAAACCAGAAGAAACAATTCAGCAATGTCTCGCTTTGATGAAGCAGTCGCCTAATAATAAAGGCATCATCAAAGTCTCTAAATATATTATTGAGATTTCAGAAGACACTTTACCTGAATCATTCTATTCTTTTCTACTTGACCATTTCGCTCAATCTAAAGAGATATTACCGATCATTCGCGACTTGGCATCCGATACCAAATCAAATTCTATAAGTTTTTTAGAAAAGATTCTAGAAAAAAATCCAGATTCAGCTGTTAAAGCATTTAGCTGTTATGCTCTGGCTCTTAGTCTGAAGGATCAAATAGATGATTCTCAAGAAACCCAAAAAAAGGTAGCAGCCTATTTAAAACAGATCATAAAATCCTATCCTGGGATTCAATTTCAAGGTAAAGTAACCCTTGCCAAGCAAGCAGAAAGCTATCTTTTTGAAATCGAACATCTTTCCGTAGGTCAGACCGCGCCAAACGCTCATGGGACAAATCTTAATGGAAAAATGGATCAATTAAACAATTATCGAGGCAAGGTAATTGTATTAGATATATGGGCAACCTGGTGTGGTCCCTGTCGAGCAATGATTCCTCATGAACGAGAGATGGTTAAAAAATTCAAAGATAAACCTTTTGCGATAATCAGTCTTAGCGCTGATGAGGATAAAGAAGACTTAACGAGTTTTCTGAAAAAAAACTCGATGCCATGGACTCATTGGTGGAATGGGAACAAATCGGAAATTCTCAAGAAATGGAACATCCAATTTTACCCAACAATCTTCGTGATTGATGCCAAAGGAGTTATTCGTTATAAAAATATTCGTGAAAAGGCACTCGAAAAAGCAGTTGAAAAACTACTCGAAGAAACAAAAGAAAGTAAATAGGAAAATCCCTCTGTTTCTTTATTAAACATATTCCAAGCCATTTGACAAGAATTACAAAAGTGACAAGACAAGCGGTGGTGTTAACCCCCTGATTCTGATAACGTCTGTGTACGGAGATTATGTGATTGTTCGTTGATAAGGCGAGCGGTGGTGTTAACCCCCTGATTCTGATAACGTCTGTGTACGGAGATTATGTGATTGTTCGTTGATAAGGCGAGCTGGGGAAGTTAACCCCCTGATTCTCTATTAAACTTGCTTGTTCCCAAGCCAATAAGTTGTTAACAGCAACCGCGCAAGGATCTCTTTCTCACCTGCTAGATGACACCTTTCAATTACAGATGATATCTGTCAATTCTTAAGCAAAAAAGTAGGACAGGCTAGAATGCCTGTCCTACTGGATCTCTGAATAACGCAAAGTTATAAATAGCTATTCGTCCCTTTTCTTGAGAAATCGAGCTGATTTACCTATTTATAGGACCATCTCTTACTTCTTTACTGGATCTTTCGCCTTTGGATCGGTCTTCTTTACTGGATCTTTCGACTTCGGATCGGTCTTCTTTACTGGATCTTTCGACTTCGGATCGGTCTTCTTTACTGGATCTTTCGACTTCGGATCTGGAGTCTTGACAGATGGGGGTGTTTTAGGTTTTGGAGGAATGACTTTATCAACAACGAGATTAAATTTACTCTCGTAACGATAAATAATTTTACCATCGATTTTTCCAACAACTTCCAGAACTAGATTGTTTAACGGCCCTGCGGAGACCGAATTATCAATCGAGAGAAGACATTTTCCCTCAATTGCATTCATTGGGATTGTTAGTTCGCTCATTTGAATCCCTTTGAGAGGCGGGGGTAAAACCAATTTGATCTGAAAGTCTCCTGTGTATCCTCCCAATCTGTCAATCTTAACAGGAATTTCAATCTTTTCGCCTGGTTTGACGTTTGGTTTAAATTTGGGAATAGTTACTTTGGCAATTTGTAGGGGAACCACTTTAACCGGAATCGGTAGCGTACAAATATTAACCGTGATATTCTTCTTGTTTTTCCCTTTAACCTCTTTAGTGAATGGTAATTGAGTCGAAGCCCGGAGAACCACATCATAGACCCCCATGGGAGTATTATTTTTGGCATTAATGACAACCAAACCCTCTTTTTTATCTGGGGTTAAACCTGGTAACGGTTGGCCGTTATTGATAATTAGGGGACTACTTTGAATATTCCTTCGGCCACTGATTTGCTGAACAATTACAGGTTGTTTTAGATCAGGATTATTACGAACGACCTCAAAAGGAATAGTTATTTTTTCGCCTTGTTTGATGACTAAAGGCAACGATAATTTCTCACCAGGTTTTGTAATGAACGCTTTTTCCGGTTGCATAACTACTCGGAATGGAGATTTGTCGCGAACGGCTAAAATAAGTTGATTCTGCAACCGAGTAATCGAAGGAATGTTATTGGCTTGCTGGGTGTGCTTCCAAACCACTGCGGCACTTCGAGCGAAATGAGAGACCGTTTTCCCGTTAATCACCGCTGTCCCTTTGACCTGAATCGGCACCTGAACTGTTGGTGCCGTTAGAGAGGTAGAAAACACCAATAACCCCATTCGTGCCCCTTCGGCAATTTGAATCGGGGGACAAGTGACCCCAGCGGGTAGGCCATCAACCGTCAATTGAATCGGCCCGTTAAAACCATCATTTCGCCAGATAGCAACATTGACAAACTGTTCCGAGCCAGGATGCAATACGAGAGATTCTGTCTGATAAGGATTATTTTCGACAACAACAAGCCTAAAATCCGGTTTCTCTTCGCTGATTTTCAAACGATAATTCGTTCGAATTCCAAAGTAGCTGGTCGATTCTAGACACTGCACCCGAACAGCATATTTCCCATCTTCAGGGACTGCAAAGCGATAGCCGGCAGGGTCGCCATTTTTTGTGTAAAAAATGTCTGGATTAATCGTTTCGTTATTATCCTCCATCTGCATGATTCGTTGTTTCTTTGTAATATTTTTAAGAGTGAGTCGGAAGAACGAATCGGCTCCCAATCGATCTGCAAAAAGTTCAATCCAAAAAACTTGCCCTTTTTTTGCTGTAAAATCGTACCAATCGCTGTCCAATCTCTGATCGACTCGGCCACAGATTTCACAAGGTGCAACTACGGATTGCGCTTTTTCTTCGGTATTATTCCCCTCATTTTCCAAAACGACCGGATCAGAAACCATGGTCATCAAAACCGGATTCGAAAAGCCACCTGGGCCTTTGAGTCGA
Source organism: Planctomycetota bacterium (assembly GCA_021809185.1). Taxonomy (GTDB): domain Bacteria; phylum Planctomycetota; class Planctomycetia; order Gemmatales; family Gemmataceae; genus JAKBAI01. The sequence goes on along the minus strand of JAKBAI010000012.1, from coordinate 43,910 downwards.
TAGGTAAAGCCATCGACACCGCTCATCTTCGGTTCAATCAAGCCAGGATAATCGAGTCGGTCACTCCAACTGTTATCTGTAGGAGCTTGAATGGTAACCACCGCTTTTTCCAATACTTTCCCATCCCAGACCGCATTCGGAACCAAGATCCCTCCTGGAAGATTTCTACCATAAACCGTAACCTGAGACGATTTGCCCATCTGAATAATATTTGGGAAGACCGCATCGATCCATGGAGCTAAAGTTACCGACAATCGATAAAAATAGGGAGGTCCGCCAGCGGTATGGGTAAACTCTGTTAAACGGACATAATAAGTTCCATCTTCGGGAGCCGTTAAGTCGGTAAGAGCATCGTGCTGCTGGTAATTTCGATTTGAACTCAATAGCTTCCCTTGTGAATTCCAGATTTCGATCAAGGGAACCGCCCTGCTATCGATACTGGACGATAAACAACTCACCACCACCCGTTGATTTTTCTTGGCTTTCCACTGATAGTAATCGACATCCGCTGGTGAACTGATAACTCCGTTGATCGTGCTACCTAATTCCACCGATTGTGCTTGGTCAAGATCGTTATTCGGTTCCTTTTCGATTACCTCGATCTGGTCCCCAATCGAAAATCGTCTAGGATTGCTGACCCCGAACGAATTGACCGCCCGGACATCGTAAACCCCTGTAGGAACATCGGCAGCAATCGAAACCTTGAATGAAACAGGAACCGGTGGTAAATTCTTTTTAGGGGGAGGAGGGGGAGTTTTTTTCTTCGGGTCTTTTTTAGGGTCTTTTTTAGGGTCTTTTTTAGGGTCAATTTTCGGTTCTTTGGGCGGGGGCGGAATAATTTTTTCTGCACGGATGCCTGGATGATTGAATATCAACGATTGTAAATCATCTAAATCTACTCCTGTTACCGTAACTTCTACGGTCGATCCTATTTTAGCTCCAAGCGGGGATACGATTTCTAACTGTGGAATAGGTAATGCCGGCACGGGCTGCCCCATGATATTCTCGACATTCACCAGCATAACAATGCCACTTAAAATAAGTAGTAAGCGCTTATTTAGATATGATTTATATTTCATAGTTACCCCGTTGTTTAAGCATTTTTGGTAAGAATTTTGATTACTATTACTCAAGAAACTAATTTTTAGCTTATCCCCTAAAATTTATTGGTGATAGATTTTCTCTTAAAGAAAATTTTCTTAGCTTACTTTTTGAGCAATTCTTTGGACACAAATCAATTATTATTTAATTCAACTGAGAGTCATCAACTAAAAACTTTTAAATTAGTACCAATAATTGAAAAGGAGCTCAAATAGTTTAAATAGTTCAAATAGTTTAGAATCTCTCTTAAAAATATAGCTTGGCAGGAATTTTATTCATTCCATTTTTAGGTAGGATTAATCATTCAACTCTATTTATGGTAAATCAAAACAGCTCGGAGGTCAAGGGGGTAAAAAGGAATTAATCAAAATGAGTTCAATTTCGTATCTTGAAAATAGAAAAAAAGATGTTTTCGGCTAAAGTTAAAGAATTAGAAGTTCGAAGCGAAAGATTATTCTTCCATCTTTTAATCAATTGTATGAGAGAAAAAAATGATGAATTGAATTATCGGTATTGGTAATAACGATTCCATCAAATCCAAAAGAGCACCGTAAACCTCTGTAAGCTTACAAATCAATCCACTGCCCGATATTTTTATCTTTGGCCGCATGAAAAACACGAATAGCAACCGCAATATCTTCTAGACCTATGCCAAGAGATTTAAACATCGTTATATCTTCCGGAGACTTACGGCCGTGGGTACGCCCGGTGATAATTCGCCCCAATTCCGCCAAATCAGACCAGTTGATGATTTTTTCGCGTAGAGGTTCGACAAAGTCTCCTGCTTCGATTCTGGCCTGTTCCTCATGATCGATTGCAATTCGTTGGCAGCGTTTAACCGTTTCGGTATCGACCTCTCTTTTAGCAAGAAAATTAGATCCGATAATATTAAGATGGGTTCCTGGCGAAAGCCAATTTCCAAAAAGCACAGGATCTCTGCTCGTTGTTGCGGTAGCGATAATATCCTGATTTATTGCCGCTAATGAAGGATCGCTCACCGCGTGAACAGGCAATTGAATCAGCGAAGTCATTTCTTGGGCAAAAGCTTGGCAATTACTGGGCGTTGGGGAATAAACGGTAACCTGTTCAATCGGGCGAACTTTACAAATACCGAGAATTTGTGTTTTCGCCTGTTTCCCACTCCCAAATACCCCTAATGATTTGACATTTTCTCTAGCAAGATACTTGGTAGCAATAGCACTGGCAGCTCCCGTACGCATCCTGCCGAGCTGATCAGCTTGCATGAGAGATAGCATTTCCCCTGTTTTACCATCATAAATGGTGACGTGAAATCGTGTGCCCCGGCGATTGGTAGTATACGATTTATAACCGATCACCCCCAACGATTTTGCCGCAGCAGCTAACACATGCAAAACGGTATGATCTGTCTGACATCTGCTGCGCGGAATATTGAAGGCCTCTTCAATCGCCATTTTTCTCAATGCAGATTCTACCCCTTCCATAGCCATTTCCATGGTAAGAACCTGCGATACATCGTTTTCGTTCAAAAATAGAACAGGCATGACCCTTCTCTCAATTTTATGTTGTTCAATTAATCCCTGTTCTTCAACCTCGAATTTTTTCCAGAATATCTGTTTCTATTTCTGGATATTCTCGCTTTCGCTTGATTCGACTCGCTTTCGCTTGATTCGACTCGCTTTCGCTTGATTCGACTCGCTTGGAATACGTAGATTTTCAATCAAAGCGAACCGATTCAATTAGCTAAGAATTTGCCGAGCTGCGCAATCCCCGCTTCAATTTCGTTCGTACTGGTAGCATACGACATTCGAGCAAAACCATCCATACCAAAGGCAGCACCTGGCACCAGATTCACATTTGCTACTTCTAGCGCAAATTTGCAAAAACTAACCGAATCTCGAATTTCAATTCCGCCAACCGTTTTGCCATACAAAGCGGTGATATCAAAGAACAGATAAAAGGCCCCTTCTGGTATTTTGAAAGAAATTCCGGGTATTTTCCCCATTAAATTGCACACTATTTCTCGGCGTTTTTCGAATTCCTTTTTCATTTCTGCCACACACTCTTGCGGTCCATCTAGCGCAGCTATTAATGCATGTTGGCTTATACTACTAGGACAACCTGTTTCCTGACTTTGGATATTATCCATCGCTTGAATAAATGCCTTGGTAGCAATCGTCCAGCCCATGCGCCAGCCTGTCATGGCATAACTTTTACTGGCACCGCTAATCGTAATAGTCCGCGCTGGCAAATCGGGATGGAGAGTTGCAAAACAGGTAGGTTGGGCCTCTCCATAGGTTAATTGCTCATAGATTTCATCGCTTAAAACAGCAACCTCTGTCTTCAAAATAACTTGTGCCAATGCCATTAATTCTTCCCTAAAATAAACCGTTCCGGTGGGATTACTAGGTGAATTGATCATAAATAATCGTGTTTTGGGTGTAATCGCTTTTTGCAATTGCGCAGGAGTTATCTTGAATAGATTCTGTGGATCTGTAGGAACCAGAACAGGCACTGCTCCGGTCATTTGCACCAGATCACTGTAACTTACCCAATATGGGGTGGGGATAATAACTTCATCTCCAGGATTGCAAAAAGCTGCAAGGGCATTATGAATCGAATGCTTTGCCCCATTCGAAACAAATACCTGTTCAGGAAGAAAGGAAAAACCGTAACGCTGCTGGTACCATTTTTGAATCACTTTTTTCAATTCAGCAATACCGCCAGCAGGGGTATAATGCGTCTGCCCGTTTGCCATTGCTTTCTGCGCGGCTTGGCAAATGTGAGCTGGAGTTGGGAAATCCGGTTCTCCCAAGCTAAAATCATAGACCCGAATCCCCGCTGCTTTCATTTGCCTTGCTTTCGCTCCTGCTGCCATAGTAGCAGAGGGTTGAACGGAATTAGCCAATTGAGAAATTCGAATCATTGGTTTTCTCTTCTTCTCCGTGTTGTTTTTCTCAACAGAAATTGCTTTCTAGGTTGCCTTAAAAGTCAATTCTGAAGTCATTTTTTTATTTTGCCTGCTTTTATCTACTAATTTTAGCTACTGCTTTTATCTATTACTTTTTCTTGTTAACCAGTTTAGGATTTTTCCCTAGACTCTAACAAAGAAACAAATCGATTAAGTTAGGTTCATAAATCTAATCGAAATTTTCTGAGATTCTAAACCTGCTCGATTTTAGCTTTTTTTGATCGTAGAATATCTTAAGAATTATCAAATAAAAGGGAAGATCGAAGAAAAATTCTTATCCGGATGCCTGAATTCATCAGTAGATGTTTTTCTCATTCTCCAGTTTTGATAGCAGCAAAAAACATCTTTATTGCCACGGATTGTAAGTTCCAATAATCCAAATATGACCTTCTGGATCGGCACAAGCAAAACGCCGACCACCAAAATCAGGACTTTCAATATCCATGATGATCTTAGCCCCAGCTTTTTTGGCACGCTGATAGACAATATCTGCATCATCTACCACCAAATAATTGGATTGAGTTACACAATCACCAATCTGATGCGGCAACTTAATTTTTTGATTATAAGTTGATTTCTCCACTTCTGGTTTCCCTTCTTCCAGGTTACTACCCTCGATAGATGATGCGGAACCTAACATGATCATTCCACTAGAAGATGTCAATTCTGCATGAGCAATTTGAACTTTTTCTGATCGATTTTGATCGCCATTCTCTGAATTCACTTTTTCTGATTCTGCCAAATGGCGAGCTTCAGGCATAGGAACAACCAGATGTTTTTGGAAACCGAGTACCTGGCATAACCATTCAATAGCCATATTGGCATCCTGATAATGCAGACAAGGGATTACGGTGGAATGGTTCATATTTGGCTCCTTTAGTTTAGATTAGTTTCATTTGCTTCAGAATTCATGTTTTATGATCATGTCTATTAATTTAATCGGAATTTTACCCGTTCGATTACAATAAATGATTGTTTTTTATCATTTTACTATTAAGAAAATCCCTCTTTTTATGAGAACTTCTTGACACTACTATAATTTATTGTACATAATATAGGAATAATGTTTGGCATAGCTTTACCTGAAACAGAATTAACGAATATCGATTATCCTCCAGAATGGGTTTATGAATTGCGGGAGAAACTGGTTCTCTCTCCTGCTAATTATACTCCTTCTTCACATACTCTTTCTTCACATACTCCTCAACAAACATCATCTACTTCCATTTCTAGTCCACTTACTGCTCCTTCTAATTTACCCAATCCTTTAATAAATGAAACTATAACCCCTTTCCCAGGTTGTGAACATGCGTCCAATTTAAAATCGGACGAATCGGGTTTAGAAAATCAGCAAGTCCTTGACCCAAGTCTTGAAAAAAACAGACCTCTTGAAAAGAACAATAGCAAAGGGGATAGAGAAGTTCGTTTTCTCTGGAATCAGTATCCCCGGCGCTTACCTGTCCTGTTTGAAGGCCAACTTCGTCTGGCACGTTGGGGACCAGAACGTTCCGATCACCATTCCTTGCCCATCGCTGGATGGACGCCGATGATTCAGCTCGAGATGGGGTACTGGCAGCCATATCGACCTGAACCAGTTATTATTCCTGCCTCATGGGTGCATCATCGTGGGGTTTGGTATCCCGTGCAAAAAGGGATTCGCGGAATTTTGATCTCGCTCCCCGAATTCGACCCAGAGCGAGATTATCATTCTCCCCTTTTACAAAATCGCCCAGCTCAGAATAATGCCTCCCATGGCAAAAAATGCCCCTCTTCTGATTCTGATTACTCTCTTCCCTGGGTTTATATATTGTGTGAACCCAGTACCATCTACTATGAAGTTATGACCACCTGCGAATGGCAGCCAATTTTAGTGGACCAAGATCCCATCGGCACTACAAAAGTGAATTTATCTTCCAGAGACAAAAGCTCAACAAAGGCAAGCCAAAGTACTATTTGTCGCATCGGTTGAATCGAGCTTCACTTCACTGTTCTATTGTTTAAAGCGGATTAGCGATGGCAAAACGATTATCACAGGATCATTTGATCTCGCCGCACTCATCTGAGATTTGGCTCTCCACCATTACTAAGCTTGATTCAATTCCACGGATCGGTGATAAAAATTGATTAAATTTTCAAAATAGGGATCAAAGAATTTAAAAAGCGCCAATCTAACTTTGCTAAAACCAGAGTAAAACTGCAATCTTACTCTCCAAAATCCCATAAATAAGACAATCTCGCTTATTTGCGAGTTATCTGTTTCTAGATTCGCTCTTGAAGCAAGACAGGCATTCGTTTACTCCTGGTCATCACCTGATAATAGCGGGTCGATGGTTCACAGATCATGTAAACCACTGGCAATTGTTGTTCCTGCGGATAGACCATTAAGCCTTCCACTCCCATACGAATGCGAAACCAGATTCCGTTTTCCATTCCTAGATTGGCCGGAATTTCAACCCGCTTGGTTGTCCAGTTTGACCAAGCATTATTCTGAATCGATTGGTTCCAAGTCCAGCATGTTTTAGGAAGACCGGGAATAGTGCCGCGTGGATTCCCCCAACGAATCAATTGCCATTCCCCCTCATGCCATACCGGTAATATCGGAAACGAATCGTTGCAAGAAAAGTGTACCTCGCTCTCTTCTCGAAGCGAAGGTGAAGAAGAGAGCGAAGAAGAAGCAGATGTTGGAGAAGCGGTTGTGCTAGGAGAAATTACAGGAGATATCTCTTCCACTGATTGTTTTATTGCAGATGTTTTTGTATAAGCGGAAGCGATAGCCGATCGCCGATTTTGTGGATTTTGCGGATTATGCAACTTAGTATTTTGCGAATGTTCTTGAGTTTGCTGACGATAATGCAATCGGCGCTGGATTTCCGTTAAGTGGAGAAACATTATCGGGATTTCGCTCCGAAATAGGGCAATCATCTGCATGATGACCTCGAACGATCAAATCTTGGCCTAGCGAACTAGATACCTATTATTTTGTTTAGTTATTTTGTCTCAATCAATGGGATTATATCTGAAAAAGGATGCCGATGCAAGTTTCGATCAAAATCCTTCTTTCTTTAAAGAGAATTCCAGATTAAGCAAAGCCGATTGCTGGAGATAACAACCAAGAGAATCAACCATCGTGGAATTTGAAAACTCTATTGAACTACCCGTCATTATTTAGCCTCGGTCGAATTTACGATTTGGAAATCCCGCGACGAATTTTTCGCTCGCTGCTACTAGAAATAGCGTTTCAATGCACGCGAATGAATTGAATAGATAGCTTGATGATTTTTGTGACAAAAAATCTTACAGAGAAATCATCGAGAATAGAAAAGTAAAGAATATGATTAAAGAGTATGAATGATAGGAGATTCAAATATTCGGTACTATATCTATTGAACAATTTCTCACAGAGAATAATCTTAGAGAGAATAATTCAACAGATATAGTCGCCCAATCTGAAATTCGTGTGCAGAAATCGAAAAAGAGAAAAATATTAAGCAAAGTGAGAAAATGCCTTGTTGGCATCGGCCATTTTGATGGTCGATTCTCGTTTTGCCATGGCTTCCCCTTCACGTCGATACGCAGCCATGAGCTCATCCGCTAAGCGACGAAACATGGGCCGCCCCGATTTACCACGAGAAGCATTGATGATCCAGCGAATCGAAAGCGATTGTTGACGCTCTTTCTTAACCGCCATAGGAATCTGGTAGTTTGCACCCCCAACTCGGCGGGAACGCACTTCCACAGTTGGTTTAACATGATCCACAGCTGTTGTGAATATATCTACAGGATGTTTATCTGGCATTCTTTCCTGAATATAATCCATCGCATCGTAGAAAATGCGTGTTGCAGTGGCTTTTTTACCACTCCACATCAGGCAATTAATGAATTTACTGACCAGAATCGAGTTGAATCGATTATCTGGTTTTAACGACCAATTACTTGCTGTTCTTTTCTTCGCCATTTTTCTAAGTTACCCAATTTCCTACTTTATTACTTTTTAATTCCCCTCAGTTTGTTTCTATGTTTTGTTTCTCTTGAAGGGAAAACCTTAGTTTTTAGTTATCTTAAATCTTAATGGAATTAATCAATTTTGCTTTTTATTCTTTCGTTGCTCAGCCTGTTGATCATTAAACTAGGCGATCATACCAAAATTAAATAGTTTTCTAAATTCACTGCTTAGAATTTACTCTTTAGAATTTACTCTTTAGAGTACTTTTGGTTTATAGTTTGAAAGATAGCAACGAAAATATATACGATGAAGTAAAAACCCCATCCGATATATAAATCAAATCAACTACCATCTCGTTTGGTACCGTATTTCGACCGAGCCTGTTTACGATCACCAACTCCCTGAGTATCATGAGGGCCACGAATAATGTGATAACGAACCCCTGGTAAATCGCGCACACGTCCACCACGAACGAGAACGATCGAGTGTTCTTGCAAGTTATGGCCTTCCCCAGGAATATAAGCAGTAACTTCAATATTATTGGAAAGGCGCACACGAGCCACTTTTCGAATTGCCGAGTTCGGTTTCTTGGGGGTCATCGTCTTTACCTGCACACAGACCCCTCGCTTTTGCGGGCAGCCTTGCATGGCAGGATGCTTTGGACGAGATCGCTGCACTCGCCGCGATTTTCTCACTAATTGATTAATTGTTGGCATAAATTCTATGTTCTCTTCATGAACCTGGAATTCAATCCCCTAGCCAATATAATCTAATAAACGATTGAATATTGTAGTGATTTCAATTCCGAAATTAAATATTTTAGGAACAGACAATAAAATCAGAGAAAAAACTCTCAATCGATTATCTGTTTAGTTATTTTTTATTTCAATAATTTTTTCTTATGAACTTTCAAAGAATATCCAATATCTGAAACATCGGAAAGGATATTTTTCATAAGAAACAGGTACATTATTTTGCAGTTAAAAGGTAGTTTTGACCAGAGGGAATTTTCGATTTTTTTAAAAAAAATGAGTACAAATCAAATAGATATAACTTTGAATGAAGAAAATAAACACTTTTCCTGAAAATCACTACCCAAAAAAGCTGGATGAAGATCGGAATCGACCTCCATCCAGCTTATCTAAATTTATCTAACTTTATTTACCTTTGATCCATGCTCGAAAGATTAAAGCAACTTCAAAAGCCTCTAATTTGAAACGAACAGAGGGTAAAAGATAAGAAACCTTTAGGAAACTTTGGGATAGACTTCCCAGCCTTTGCGATGAGTACCAACAACAAATTGTTTTGCTTCTTCGCAATTAGTACAAGCCATCGCTTCACCGTCCCACATCAGTTTCTTGCCAACACGAATGGCGACATTACCAAGGAGGACAGTTTCTGTAAGGAGACCAGAGTAGTCGAAGTTAGACATAGCCACATGCGGTTTCCCAGCTCGAATGGCCGCGACCCATTCTTTTTTCATACCAAGATCGCCACCGCCGTTGGTTGGTAGATGATCTAGTTTACTCAAATTAACATTCTGGGTTAATGCTTTAGGAGTAATCCGGAATGCTGCGCCATAATCGTTAGGAGAATAAAGAATCCCTTTTTCCCCAACAAGCATGGACCCACTATCCGCTGGTTTTTCTCCTTTATTAAGAACTTTGGCTAGTAATTCTTCAGGGGGTAAAAGTTTTTTACCCTCTTTTCTCCCTTCATACCAATTCCAGGTAACGGGAATCATTTTTTCCCGAGCGGGGAATTGAATGGTAACATGAGCAAAGGAAGGGCATGTTTCTGGATTAACATCACCAGCAACCGCTTCGATACTTGTGGGATATCCAAGTTTTAAAGCCATGAATGCCATATTAGCGGTGTGGCAAGCCATATCTCCAAGAGCGCCAGTACCAAAAGCCCACCAACCACGCCAAGCAAAAGAATGATAAACGTTTCTGCCTTTCGCAGGGCCTTCGCGATACTTGTCGACGAAAGGTCGTTCTTCCGCTGGGCCAAGGAAAAGATCCCATTTAACATGTTTGGGAACCGGATCCGAGTAGGAAGGACGAGCGGTATAAGAAGGAGCTTGCGGCCAAATGGGGCGATTCGTCCAAACGTGGACCTCTTTAACCTGACCGATAATACCCCCCTGAATCAATTCGACCGCGCGGCGTAGACCAGTTTCCGCGGTTCCTTGATTCCCCATCTGCGTGCAGACGCCATATTTTTTAGCTTCGGTTCGCATCAGACGAGCTTCACCAACAAAATGGGTCATCGGTTTTTGGCAATAAACATGTTTTTTCATCCGAATTGCCATCAAACTTGCCACAGCATGGGTGTGATCTGGGGTGCTCACCGTTACGGCATCGATTTTATCCCCCATTTGGGTCAGCATTTCCCGAAAATCAAAGAATTTCTTTGCTTGTTTGAATTGCCCTGCTTTGCGATCCAGAGTATGTTCGTCAATATCGCAAAGGGCTACAACTTCCCCAACACTCCCTGCGTTAGAAATATCACTGTCCCCTTTACCACCAACACCGATTCCAGCAAAATGAATCTTTTCATTTGGCTTATCTGCCGCACGCGCTGCATGAACAGCAGGGGCTGTAAAGAAATAACCAAGACCACCCGCAATCGGCGCCACGGCACCTGCAGTTGCTGCACCTGTAACGGTGGTCTGCATAAATCCACGACGTGTAAATTCGGAAAACATGGGAGAGAATCTCCATTCGTTTAAAGTTTGTTAAAAATATACCAGGTAGGATTTATTTATTCTAAGCAATCTTCAAACAATCAGCAACTACCAATTCTGCGAAATTATTCATTTTTTTGAAATTGTTTTAATTCGGTTCAAGGAATATTTCCTCTATTCGTTTAGGATTTGCTATAAGATCGATCCCTTTTCCCCATGAAATCGCTAAACTTTGAAGATTACTATGTAAAAAAACAATTCGGAATCAGCAAAAATCATTTACTAAAATCACCCAATTTAAATCAGATCTCGGATTCCCATTCAGCAGACCAATTTTTTAAGATCCCCAGACAGTTTTCCTCAGAATTAAAAAATCCTGCTCAAAACGAAAGATTTTAACAAAGTAAATGATTTTTTTGGGAATACTTGACTAAAATAAAAGTGGAGAGTGAAAAATTACCCTATGAAATTGAGATTTCGATTAAGAATGGAAAAGCAAAAAAATAGATCTAAGTTTAATAGATGTTGTTTGATCTTCACTGGGATCTTATTAATCGTTGTCACTTATACACCCGTAAAATCTTTTTCGTGGTGGAAATCCTTATTCATTCAGGAGAAAATACTCAATCACCTCCAAGCGAACGCGAAGAATCAAACCTCAACAAATTCTAGCGATCATAATAAACTATCAGATTCAAATGAATCACTCGATCATTACCCATCAGGAGCTGAAAATAATTCGAACCTAGGATCCAAAGATCATTTTGGATTGAGTTATAAAAACAAATTAGATAATCAAAATAAAGCGATAGTAAAAACGACTCCAAGGGAGATCAAGAATAATTCAACCAATGAGAAGATCAATGAAAAGCTCGATAAAGAGCTCAATGATAAAGAGCTCAATATTGAGGAGCATCCGGGTAAGAAATTATTAGAGGGGAAATCCTTCATTCTTCCTGCATGGAAAGCGAGTGCTTATAAGAATATCTGGAAAGTTTGGGGTCTGAATAAAAAACCGATCGATTTCGAAAAACAGTTTCGCGAGCGTTACGGTTTACATGAAGCGCCTTATCCGAACAACAATTTACCCATGGGTTTGAGATACAATCAATTTTTATTAATCAACGGAATTTCTGTCGATTGTATGGTTTGCCATAGTGGTTCCATTTTTGGAAAAAGTTATGTCGGCATGGGGAATTCAACAGGGGATGTTCATGCACTATTCGAAGAGTTGACGGCAGCGGATAATCGAAACCCCCGTTTACCGTTTCGATTCAGTACCACACGCGGAACCTCCGAAGCAGCAGCAATGGCTGTTTATCTACTACGATTCCGCGATAGCGATCTCAATTTTACACGGGAACATCCTCTTCCATTAAAAGTAAACGACGATCTGTGTGAAGATGTTCCTGCTTGGTGGTTGCTCAAAAAGAAAAAAACAATGTATTATACCGCAGGAGCTTCTGCCCGTTCGGTACGTTCCAAGATGCAATTCATGATGACCCCGCTAACCTCGAGAGATCAATTTGTCAAAGCGGAAAAAGATTTCCAGGCCATTAGCGATTATCTGATGACTTTGCAAGCCCCCAAATACCCTTTGCCTATCAATTCCGAATTAGCTAATAAAGGGAAAAAGCTTTTTGTGGAGCATTGCGCCAAATGCCACGGCACCTACGATGACAACTGGACCTATCCCAACAAGATTATTCCGATCGATGAAATTGGCACCGATCGCCGCCGATATGAAGGGATTCCGGTCGAATTTGTACACTATTACAACAAATCTTGGTTTGCCAAAGAAAGAACTGGTTGGTTTTTGGATGGCGATGTATCAATGGTGTCCAAAGGTTATCAAGCCCCGCCTCTCGATGGGCTATGGGCAACCGCTCCCTATTTACACAACGGATCAGTTCCTACAGTTTATGAAGTTTTGCGTTCGAACAAGAGACCTAAAATCTTCACTCGATCTTATCAGACAGCCGAAACCGATTATGACCCGATTAAAATGGGGTGGAAATATCAAAAACTCTCTGCGGATTATATCAAACCTACCGCGCCAATTGAAGCACGGAAAATCTATGATACACGCCAATCCGGCCACTCCAATCAAGGGCATACCTATGGAGACGATCTATCCGAAAATGAAGTAATGGAGTTGATCGAATATCTGAAAACCTTATAAAGTTTATTCACAGCAATTGCGATCATTAGAACTGCAACCGATTTTGAACTGTCCCTATTGTTTGTTGCTTAGACAATATTAGGACAAAAGTCAGAGAGAGAACACCGTTTCGGGATCTATACCGAATCCTTTTCACTGTTGAACTTTAAATAGCCATGACAATAAATATCGTTCTCTAATCGTTGAAAAGTAGAATCCTCCAAAACCGCACTTTGGGACACAAAAGCATTTCCCACTCCACCGATCGCGGGATAAGCTTGTCGACCACCAATAATCTTCGGGGCAATAAAAATATGGCATTCATCGATGGAACGGGCATCGTGGAACGAACCGAGAACTTCGGCTCCCCCTTCCACCATTAAATTCGTAATGCCGAGCTGCGCGAGTTCCCTGAGCAAAATAGGGATTTCGACCCCACCCGTGTTATTGCTAGGGATTTCCAATATCTGTCCCCCTTTTGATTGAATTATCTCTCTTTCGGCGATCGAATTCCCCTTCGGAACGATAAAGTAAACACTACCCTGATCTAGCGTTTGCATCAGTTTACAGTTTATGGGCAAGGGACGATTCCCAGAAGTGAGAACGAATCGAGCCAGTTTTTTATTCGGAAATTTTGGTGATTTAGGACGTGGGGTCAACAAAGGGTCATCCGTGATTAAAGTTACAGCGCCAACTAGAATTGCGTCCATTTTTTCACGAAGCTGATGCACCATTTCACGAGAATCCGGGCTAGAAATCCATTGAGAGTTCCCACTTGATGTAGCGATTTTGCCATCCAGACTCATGGCCCATTTAGCATGAACATATGTTTTTTTTTGAGTAACTCTCTTGAAAAATGGGGCATTTTGTCTTTTTGCCTTCTCAGCGCATACTCCTACATCCACCAGAATTGAATGAGCGAGCAGTTTGGCAATCCCTTTCCCAGCTACCTGCGGGAATGGATCCTTGATAGCAACTACCACTCTTTCAATCCTGGCCTGAATAATGGCATCGGTACAAGGAGGGGTTTTCCCATAATGGCAACAGGGTTCTAGCGTTACATAAAGCGTCGAGCCAGAACAACTATCGATCCCCCTATTGACAACATCGTTCAGAGCCATTATTTCTGCATGAGCTTGACCATAATGTTGATGCCAACCTTCCCCAATGATCCGGTCATTTTTGACGATAACGGCACCAACTACTGGGTTTGGTTCTACTCCACCCCGCCCTCTCTCGCCGAGCTGCAACGCCACATCCATGAAATATTCATCTCTTACGTTGATGGGTATTCCCCTTTTATTTTCTATTTGATGAATTCTAGCCAATTTCCGATATTTTCCTCGAAATCGATTCATTTTCAATACCTGATTCTATCTTCTTTCGTTTTCATCACTAAGATTTTAAAAAAGCATTCAGAACATTCTGGACTTTAAGTGTGAAAGTTCCTTCAATTCCAAGAATAAAATCAATTAACATTTCTGTTCTGTAATAGCTATATAATGAATGAGAGTATGATCCTTGCTTTGGAAAGTTGCTTGCTGTTATACAAGAAAGATGTTGGAACATCCTCAACTCAAACTAGGTGAATTGCGATTTACTCAGAAACATGAATCTCGAATTTCAGTTTTCTTATTTTTGTTCGGATCGGTTGATTTTAGTTCTCGAATTATCAATCATCGACATCTTGTTCATAACAGTAACAGGAATCTAGACTTATGTTCGTTCCATATCATTAGTAGAGGCGATTACAAAAAGCTTCTTGTACCAAATATTGATGTTTCCCTTTGATTTCGTAACGTATTCTTACCTCCAGGACGGCTTCGAGAGACTTTGCATCTAGGATGAGAAATAAAGTTTAATGGTAGTCGGTCTTATTAAACTTAAGCTCAACTATTTTCATTCTTAATCTTGTTATAACTGCTTTTGCTGACAAGATCGAGAAAATGAGAGATTACAATCTTGATATTATTAATTCCGATCGGGGGGATAGCGGAATTTTTCAAAAGCTCCATAGCATAAATGAGCATGACAATCGAAATGAAGAGATAGTATAGCAGAGATACTGTAACAGATATAGTATAGCAGCGAGCGAGAATCGATCATCAGGATATAAAATGAACGACTTATCTACGGAAACAAGCAAAATCGGTTCGCTATTTCAAAAGACGTTGGAGATTCTAGGTCCAGTTTTTTATTTTGAAATGCTACGTGCCTTTCGAAAAATATCTGGATTTGTGTTGCGACTTGCTTTACCAAGCATCATCGTTTTTATTATCTTGTTTGATCAAATAGAAAATGGCAATCAAGAGATAGAATCGATCAATCAATCGGTTCGGTTTGGGGAAAGATTATTTCGTCTGTGCATTTTTGGAAATTTTTTGGTGATTGCTTTCGCATTTCCGAGCATCATTGCTGGTACGATCTCTGAAGAGCGGGATCGTAGAACTTTAGAATATCTCCTCACCACCGATTTATCTGTTTGGGAAATTGTTTGTGGTAAACTGTTACCACGAATCCTTCAGGGACTAATTATTTTACTCGCAGGAATCCCCGTCTTAGTGATGATCGAATTTTTTGGTGGGGTCGATCTAACTTTAATTATTATAGGCTATATCCTCGTTTTCTTATTTTTGTATGGAGTTGTCGGTATTACCGTTTTGATGTCTATACTTTCAAAACGCTTTTTTGCGACTTTGCTCTTCACTTATTCAACGATTTTACTCCTCGAAACGGGACTTGCGAATTGGATCTGCGACCAGATTCTTTACTTTCCGATCGCTGAGCAGTTTTCCATGATGATGTCAATGTCTATAATCATCGAACATCCTGAAATATATCGCTCTAGTACGAATTCATTATTAAAAGCAGTTTACTTTTCTACCTCGATTTACGTTCTTTTCGGCACGATCGGTTGGATTATCCCTTTAGCTTTGTTAAGGAAATCAGTTCAATCGGAAGGTCGTTTATCGATATGGAAGTACTTGACCATCACAATAAATCTAAGTCCCAAAAAAAGCAATCCATTATCAAAAGAGCAAGATAAAAAGCCGCTCGATTCCAAAAATCAGGAAAAAATAAGCTCAAGAATATCCGAGGATTCGAACGGAAATCTCGGATTATCCGAAATAGAAGTCAAAAAAAGACCGAGCAGAAATTTCGACTTTAACTCGATCACCGTACTAGAAAATCCGATCTTTTTTCGCGATATCTATTTGCAACAAAGTAGGAATCCCATTGCTAAATCGGTGCGATCAATTCCTTCCTGGGTTAAGCTTATCCTTGTTGGCATTATATTCTTAATCGCTTTTGAAATTACAGATAATTACAGAAAATTTAACTTTGGGCTTGAGCTGATGACGATTATTTTTATATTTGCAACTTTTTTTCTAGCAGCAATAAAGAGTTCCGTATGTTTAGTTCAAGATTATCAAAAGAATATTTTGGATGATTTGTTAATGATTCCGATTTCAAGAAAGAGATTTATCCTCAATCGATATTTTGCATGTCTGTACCAGTTTAGAAATCATTTTCTCTTCGTTAATTTAAGCTTCATTTGCATTATATTCATCCAGACAACTAACCGTCGAGCCATAGCTGAAGCATTTAGCTGGTTGATTGTATTTCTCTTTTTTGGGAGCATGAACATGATGTGCATAACGGCCATAGGAATCTGGACTAGTGTTCGTTCTCTGTCTTTAGTAGAAGCAATTACAAAGATGGTCTTTACCCTGATATTGTATTTTTTCTTAGAGATCGTAACAATCCGGGTTGTTTTCGAACTGATTTCGCTCGATTTTGAAGAGTTGAATTTTATCATTGTTGGTCTTATCAATCTCGCTTTAACTCTTTTCTTCCTTAATTTTGCAATAAAAGCTTTTATCAATAAATGGGGAAAATGAGATCGAAGTTCGTAATGCAATCATCTCTGAGAAGGAAATTCAAAAATATTTTGGTGCCGAAAGCTTCGAGAGAAATCGTTCAGAGAATGTATCAATTTTTTAATACTCGAGTCATCGAAACTAAAAATTTATACACTAACTAAATCGAAAAATTCACAACCTCAAAATGCAAAACACTTATCTTGTTTTCTCTTTACCCTCTTTGGCGATATAATATGAGCGACTACACTACTTGCCGAATTTCTCCGTTCTGAGACCAATTTTTGATTTCTTTAAAACTAATAAATAAAACTGGCCTAACACCGGCATTTCCTAATACCGGAAGGTCATAGTCTCAAACTTAAAAATCGATAGATCTTGAATCAGATCTCTCCATCAACTTTCCAATCTCAAAAATAGAGTTTAATGAATCATCCTTTAGAACCTCTCGAGTCAAATAAATTTCAGACAATCGTGAAAAACTGATATTTTACTCGAGAGGCGAAAAAACAGAAAAAAGTTCAATCTTTTTACTTCATCCATCGTTTTAAACGTATTGGGGAAATTTCCCTCAAGGATTGATTTGTCATCTAAAAAGCAGAATTCTGAATGCAGATCAATTTAACTTTTCTATTTTGGAGAAACAATGATGCGAAAATCGTTTTGGTCAATTTCGATAGCATTGAGTTTGTGTTTGATTTTCTCGTTTATTCGTCAGCAACCCGATTCAAAAGCAAAAACTCTCTCAGACAATCCGATGGAGAAAAATGGAGTTTTGCATCATTCGCAGTTGTTACCTGTTACCAAGATATTACTCTTCAATTCGGGAGTTGGTCATTTTACACGATCAGGAGAAATACAGGGAGATGCTCGAGTCGATCTGACTTTTTCAGAACAGGATGTCAACGATTTAATCAAATCGATGGTACTGGAAGATAGCACTGAACAGGGGAAAATATCGGCAATCACCTATGATTCACGCGAGCCTCTCGATCGCACTCTGAAATCGTATTCGATCAATTTGAATGGTTCCCCTTCGTTCGCGAAAATATTATCTCAAGCTCGGGGGGAAAAAATAGAAGTTACCCTATTAACAAATGCTGCTGGGCAACCTGGATCGCTTCAAGGGGCTATTATCGGAATTGAAGAAAAAGAAGATGCGCTAAAGGATAAAGTCCTCAAGGTAGAATATCTCAATCTCTGGTGCCAGGAAGGGATGCGCACCGTAAGAATCCTCGATATCGCTCGAATACGCTTTTCTAACCCTGAATTAGAAAACGAAATGCGACGAGCGCTAGATACTCTCGCACACTCCCATGATGCCCAGAAAAAAGTAGTTAGTTTGCATTTTACTGGAGAGGGGAAAAGAAAAATCAATGTCGGTTATGTCGTTGAGAATCCGATCTGGAAAACCAGTTATCGGTTGGTATTACCGAAAAAAGGGAACCCATTTTTGCAAGGTTGGGCGGTGGTTGAAAATAGCACCGATGAGGATTGGAATCAGATCAAAATCGGTTTAATATCTGGTCGACCGATTAGCTTTAATATGGATATGTACAACCCGCTTTACATTGTCCGCCCCATTGTGGAACCTGAATTATTTGCCGGTTTACGACCACCTACTTATGATAACAGTTTTATGAATGATCGCTGGCTTCGTCTGCAAAAAAATAATTTTACCCCACAACTAATGAACAGTGCGGGAGGAATTGTAGGAATGGCAGGAGGGATGATGGGAATGGCGGGGAATTTAGGTAATTTCAACCAAAATCAATTACAAATTCAGAACAATCAAATAACCCAAAATAATATCGCATTGCAAGGTAGATTAAACCAAAATGGGCAAGTAAAAGGAATAGAATTCGAGAGTATGGATGTTGGACGGATTGCTCCATCCGCTGCGATTGCGGAACAATTTGGCGATAGCTTTGTTTACCAACTGAAACAACCAATATCCTTACCGAGACAAAAATCGGCACTCCTGCCCATTATTAATAAGGAGATTACAGGCTCTCGTGTTTCTATCTTCCGTTCTAAAACTCGTACTACTCATCCTCAGCTCGGCATTCGCTTTCGAAACACCTCGGATATGAATCTGGCTCAAGGGCCGATTACCGTTTTCGATGGCTCTGCTTATGCTGGAGATACCCGCATTTTAGAAGTCCAAAAAAATGAATCTCGACTTGTTTCTTACGCTCTTGACCTTGGCACCGAAATTATCGAAAAACCGAGTCGAGAAACCACGAAAATAACCAAAGTCTCTGCGACGAAAGGGGTTCTTTATAGCGAACAGGTCACCAAAGAGATTATGACCTATCAGATAACCAATCGAAGCGATCATGATCGTAACTTATTGATTGAATATCCCAATCGAAAAAATGTTGGATTTCATTTTGTCGGTGACAATACTAAACCGGATGAAGAAACTCCGAAAGTTTTTCGATTCTTAACAGCGGTCAAAGCTGGGGAGAAAAAAAACTATGTAATCGAAGAAGAATTTCCTCAAGTGATTTCGTATCAGCTCACAAATACTAGCGATGATCAGATCCAGGTCTTTATTAAATCGACCAATACCCCCGAATCTCTCAAAGCGAAACTCCAAGAAGCAATGAAACTAAAGACGATCTTGGAAGAAAACAAGAAAACACTTAAAATTCATTCGGATCGCATTGAGACCATCAACAAAGATCAAGATCGTTTACGCAAAAATATCCGAGAACTTCCCAAAGAAAGCAAAGCCTTCAAGCTCTATTTGTCAAAGTTTGACGAACAGGAATTAGAAATAACCGATTTGCAAAAACAGATCAAAGTCTTGCAAAAGGAAACCGAAGAACAGTTGAAGAAATATAACGATTTCCTCACGACTATTACCATCAATTAAATTCATCTATTTTACCTTAGTCCACTAATTAGTGGACCAAGGCGATTCTTAACGATCAGCTGACTAAGGTAAAATGGTTATTTCGAGCGCATGGATAATGAAAATGATCCGCGCACAACTTCTACAAAAAGACATTTGGTTTTAATCAAAGACTCAGATGCCCCGTAGAACAATCAAGTATTTCAACATATCTATTTCGATGACTATTATTTATTGAAATCCCTCATAATAGAATTCTTTTTAAGGGATTCTTTTTAAGGAAATTAAGAAGTAAAAACTACCTTCCTAATTTCTTTTGTTGTTGGGTAGCGGTCCATTTCAATTCCCGCGTAACATCAGAGTATTTCGATTTTTTAACGCCAACACCAAGATTCTCCCGAGCATATTGTAACAGTTGCCTATCTTTGGATCGTGAAAGTTGATTTTTTAACTTCCTAGCAATCGTCAAAGCCGGGCAACTATGCTCTATTTCAGCTGCTTTGTTAAATCCTTTAATTAGTTCAAAAAAGGCATCGGGGCCTAATCCTTTGAAATCAGCGATTGCCTTTTGTGCGGATTGACCAATTATTTTTCCCGTATCTGCTAAGATAAACTGGTCAATAATCTTCTCAATCTTTTTCTCTTCTTCAGCACTGAGTTGTGTCAAACTCGGGGCAAGCGGGTGGGGCCGTTTTGTTGTATCGGTCAATAAATCATCAGGATCATCCAATAGAAAAAGTGCCAACAGACAGATGAAACCCATATTTCTCACCTTAAATCATAAAAATTTCTATCAAAATCCTAATTTTTTTCGATCATTTTTCTTCTGAATATTTTACAATAAATTGGAAAAGGTTTCTTGAGAATAGACTATTTTTACTGATTTTTTAGTAAGGATTGCAAAAAATCATGCAAAAATCGAGGTAAATTTACTCTAAAACTAATGGACGAGCATAGTAACGAAATCTAGATTGGGGAAATCGATCCATAAAAGTCTTGGCGAGGGAGTATAATAAGTTATAACACTAAGAGACCGATTAAGGGACAGATAGGAGATACCAAATAATAGGACTAAAAGGAGTAAAAGGAGGGCTAAATCGATCCTTGCTTTAACCAAAATCCGCTATTGTATTGAGCCGCTTTGATTAATCATCGTTTTGTCGTTTTGAAGAATGGAATTGGCGAATTTTTGAAACATAAATATAATCGATTTTTGGAAGTTCATTATTTGAGAGTTTAATATTCGAAATAATCAAACAAGGTTTCTAAGATGATCATCATGATTCCTATAATAGGAGCCGATCCAAAAGAAGTTCAGAAAGCGGTTCGAGCAATTGAAACCAGCGATTTCTGGGTAACTATCGGGATTCTGGTAACGATTATGCTAGGATCTGCCATTTTTCTGAATTGGCTGCAACGCTGGCGGAGAAGTCAATTCGCCGAAAATACGAATGCTGAAGCGAATCGAATGACTTCTTTTCGATCCATGTATGAGGCAGGGGAATTAACCGAAGAAGAATATCAAAAGATAAAATCAAAAATAGCGCAAAAGGCTACTCAAGGGAATAGTTTGAAACCGACTAATTCCATGAAGGAGAAACGAAGTCCCAACGATCAACCTCAAATAAATGTCAACAAAATTAGTTTTGCAGAACCTTTGCCCGATGATCAATTTGTGATCCCGGAAAGTTCAGCATCAAACCCGGCCCAAAGCTTGAACTCCGCTGATCCCATTCCCCCAGCTCCGGCACTTGGGTCATCACCTGTCCCATCACTTGGAGAGGAAAAGGAACTGAAATCCCCTCACTCAGAAGAAACGGGGAAAAGAGAGATTTAGAGTCACTGCTTTTTCGATTTAGAAGGAACAAAGATCATGCGGAGAAGAGACGCTGGAGAAGAGACGCTGGAGAAGAGACGAAATAGTCCATCAAAGGATAATATCAAAGGATAATATCGATTGGATGTAGTATTTTTGCTAGCAATATCAATCATTCCAATTACCAAACAGAATCGCCAGTGAAATATAAAATTAGGAAATGTAAAAATTACGAAACAAACCAGGATTAAACCATCACAATTGCGAATAGAACATACCTGCAAAATTAACAACTCGGATCGTGCGTTGCTTAATATAAATAAGCTAATTAACAACAAACGTTCCTAGGAAAGATAGGCCCTATCAGAAGAATTGTAATTTTTCTAATTTTGTCTCGAGCTTAAAGTCATTAGCTGACATTAAGCAGATGAGTCAAAAAGAAAATAGAAGGGAATTCAACAAAGGAGAATTGGAGAAATAGTTCTTCCTTTGTGGATAGCCAAAAATTTCAAGGAGAAAATTGGCGAGTAAAGTTGACAAAAAGGTGTTGAAGTTGGGGAGGAACCCTGTTGTGGAAGGAACCGCGGCCTCCAGAATCCCCATAATCGTCTTTATAGGAATTTCTAATCTGTTTTATCTTTCTTTTCTCTTCCCTGAAATCCAAATATGGTGCATAATAAATCATCATGAAGGATTAGCAAGGTCGAGAGCGGAATTCCATTAAACAGCGAACATAAACGATCTGTTTTTCTGTTTCAAAAAGGGGAACAGAAAAATTAACTGCGGGAGAATCCATGCCTGATAATAAATCTGGCGATCCAAGAAAACCTACCGGCCAAACCGGTAAAAATCGAAATGCCTATTGTTCATTTTGTCGAAAGAGTCACCGAGATGTAGGCCCTCTGGTTGAAGGTCCGGGAGATGTTTACATCTGTAGTGAATGTATCGAACTTTGCCAATCGATCATCGATCAGGAAAAACGACGACGAGGTAGCAACCGGAACGCGCTAGCCGAAATTCCGGCGCCGCGCACCATTAAAGAAAAACTGGACCAATATGTTGTTGGTCAAACTCGAGCAAAAAAAGTTTTATCGGTTGCTGTGCACAATCACTATAAACGGCTTAGCCTAGGCGATTCTGTTCGTAGTGAAGTCGAAATTGAAAAAAGTAACATCTTACTTATAGGACCGACTGGAAGTGGTAAAACCTTACTAGCTCGAACTCTGGCTAAGATTCTAGATGTTCCTTTTGCGATTGGTGATGCCACCACTCTCACCGAAGCAGGTTATGTCGGGGAGGATGTCGAAAATCTCCTCTTGAAGCTACTACATGCTGCCGATTTTGATATCGAAGCTGCCCAGCGTGGCATCATCTATATTGATGAAATCGATAAAATCGCCAAATCCAGCCAGAATGTCAGTATCACGAGAGATGTTTCTGGCGAAGGAGTTCAACAAGCACTTCTCAAAATGCTTGAAGGAACGGTTAGCAACGTTCCACCTCAAGGGGGTCGCAAACATCCAGAGCAGCAGTATATTCAGGTAGATACCTCCAATATCCTGTTTATCTGTGGTGGTACCTTCGCGGGCTTGGAAAAAGCGATTTCAAGACGAATTGGTCGTAAAACAATCGGTTTTGGTTCTCAAAATCAGCAACATGATGAAGATCTTACCAGCTTATTGAATCAGGTGAATAGCGACGATCTGATCGAGTTCGGTATGATTCCAGAATTTATCGGACGACTACCCGTCTTAGCTCCCCTAGCATCACTCGATGAAGAAGCTCTCATACGAATTTTGAAGGAACCTAGGAATGCTCTGGTTCGACAGTATCAAAAACTCTTTGAACTTGAGGGAGCCGAACTCGAATTCGAGGAAAGTGCTCTTCGAGAAATTGCCCGAATGGCCAAATCTCGCGATACAGGTGCTCGTGGATTGCGTAGTATTATTGAAGAGATTATGCTTGAAGTTCTTTATGAATTGCCAGAATTACAAAATAAAGGCAAACATCTAGTTACGGAAGCAACCGTTCGTTCTCGCAAGATGGTGTTTGAGCCGCTTTCGGATAAAAAAATTGCTTGATTCTGTATAGTGCCTCCATCGTCTCGGTCTTGAATTGATATCCATCAAGACCGAGACGATATTCTAATCTTCTAACGTCTTTTCTCTTTTCAGTCTCCAGTTTTCTGTCTTCGCTTTTCACTCTTCGCTTTTTGAAAGCCCAAGTTGATTTTTTTATTTATTCGTGTAAATCGTTTTTAGTGAGTTAAAAAAAATCGATTAAACAGAATAATTCGAGCCTTAAAATTTATGAAATCGATTTTTTTCTGAAGAAATTTTCAAATTCCTTGCGAATCGCTTCTTTAACTCTAAAATATCGTAAGTATTGTTTTATCCGTTTACCGTGAATCTACGAAAGATTTGCTTTATGATGAATTTTAAAAATCTCTCTATGTATAGAATCTCTAACTTTTTCCTCCCTCTTTTGCTCTTAGGGTCATTCTCCGTTATTTTTGGCGTTGATACGAAAGAACGATCTTTAGCTGGAGAATTGGCTTTCCCTGAGACCACCATCTCAAAATCTATGATCACCCGAGCTGTTCAGATCCATTTCTCACAAAACATTCAAAAGGATTCGAAAGGTTCTTCCAATACCTTGAACAAAGAAAATCCGTTCATTCGAGCTAAGGTCGGGGATTGGGCTAGACATCGCATTGTGGATGAAACCATTAAAATTAAAGATAATCCAGGAACAATCATGAAACAGACCGTTGTTTCAAGAAATTCCACTTCGGTTGAAGTCCACACCCAAGCCACGAAGGGGGGTGAAGATTCTCAAACAATAAAATCGACTATCGATCTGACCAAACCCTATGATATTTCCACCATGTCTCTGGGAACCAAAAACAAGGTAAAAGTAGAAAAACTGGGAACGGGGAAAGAGGTTCTAACTATTGAAGGGAAAAAATATGATTGCGATTGGGTATCCGCTAAAATTACGATGGAATACGATAATAAAAATGTGATCCTAGAATCCAAAATCTGGACGAATAAAGAAGTTCCACTCAATGGCATGGTCCGAGCAGAAATCACTAGCACGACTCCAAAAATTAAAACCGTGATTCAAATCATCGAATATGGGTCCAAAAATAGTAAAGAAAGCTCTCCAAAAAAATAATTTTATCTTAAAAAGAAAATCAAAGATAACATCATTTGTATGGACGTTGATTCTTTATAGACCAAAGGGTCGATATCCATCTCGCCTCTTCCTTGTCTTGGGCATTATCATAACAAGTGATAAAAGCTAGTATTTGAGGTTGCTGGGAATAGAATCCGCAACCTCTTTTTATTTGGTAAGCGAGAAGCGGGTAATATACAAGTATGACAAGTATTAAACTTGAATGATAAGTATTAAGTGTGAATGATAAGTATTAAACAAGCAAGATAAGAATTAAACGAGGATGACGGGGCTCGAACCCGCAACCTCCGGCGTGACAGGCCGGTGCTCTAACCAATTGAGCTACATCCCCTCGTATTATTTGAGTATTTTTGTTATATAATTCAGGAACCAAGAATCAAGCGGAAGGTTCACTTTTTTCCAAAACTTTTTGATCATTGCCACATTGAGTGATCAACAAGATTAAAAATTAAATGAAGACAAATCTTCTTAACATTCATTTTTATATTCGAATCCGGATTATCCCTATAATCGTACAGATCCATGCGAATATTATCAGAAGATACACAAAGAATTTACTTGTATTCGAATTAGTTGATGGGTAGAATAAGGAAAAGTAGGTAAATTAAATAAAGAAATGCTCAGGCAGAAGAAATCACTTTAAAGCTTGGATAAAAAATGGCACAGACATACACTCTGGAAGAAGCAGCAGAAAAACTTGGTATTTCTCCTGATGAACTCAAACGGCGGTTAAGAGAAGATTGGAAACATATTCGGTCTTTTCGAGATGGAAGCAGTTTACGATTTCGAGCTGGGGATATTGATGAGTTGATTAGGATTGTTAAAAACATGAGCGATCCTGGCAGCGCGGGTGCTCTATCTTCCCCATCGGATCTTCTTTTAACGATGCCCATGGAGGATTCAAATTTAAGTCCAACTCAGGCTCATGCCATTGAACCGTTTCAACCCTCACATACTCCCAAATCTAAAGTAGAGAGTGATCCCTTAATTTTTGGGAATGACGATATTTTTACCCTTGCTGAAGATCCCCCCTCCCCCTCTGGAATTAAAAAAGCCAAGAAAGGGGATAGCGATGTTCGCCTGGAAAAATCGACTACGAAAGCTAAACCAAACGAAGCTTTAGATCTTCCTAGTTCTGATGAAATCTCTTTGGATTTCCCTGTCCCTAGTTCTGAAAAATCGGGAAAATTGAGTTCCAGCAAATCGGGGAAATTATCCTCCGGATCATCTAAAAAAATTCCCAAACCAACTATTCCTCCCCCAGCAGAATCGGAAAGCAGCGAGTTTGAACTTACTCTTGCTGCGGAGCACGATAGTTCTGATTTTGATTTGAATCTAGAAGAAGAAAATCACAAAAAGAAAAAAGGCTCTAAAAATGAACCCGATAGTAGCGAATTTGAACTAACCCTCGATGCTCCTGGTAGCAGTGAAGAATTCGATCTCTCCTTAGATTCGAGCGATGAAATCTCTTTGGGTGACGAACCTAAATCCCGATCAGGGAATTCTGGAATTAACCTTGGCAATCCGAAAGATAGCGGCTTGTCTTTAGAGAAAAAAGGGACCGGAAAAATCTCTGCTAAAGACGATTCTTCTGATGAAATCGATTTTGAATTGAGTCTCGAACCGGGAGGATCCGCCAAGAAAATCGGTTCCGGAAAAAATATTATCGATGATTCAGAAAGTGAATTTGAACTTACTCTAGATGAAGTAGATACGAGCGATTCTGAAGAGATTGCCATCGAAGATCAAAAAGATATTTTTGAAACCGACTTTAATATTCCCGCCCTGGAAGATGAATCGGCTTCAGAAGTTGCTGTTCTTGAAGAATCCGATTCTGATACGGCATTGGAAAGTTCTGATTTTGAGATCGATATCGAATCGGAATTGGTTGAAGAGGAATCTGGTTCGGAAGTTTTGGTAGTTGATGAAGATGCCGAAGTGGTTGATGAGCTTGTCGAATCAGAAATAGATGATGTTCCTCCTCCAAAGTCAAAGAAAAGCAAAGGATCGATCAGTTTCGATAATATGAACCTGGATGAGAGTATCTCCGCTAGCCAGGCATTGAAGGGGGTCAATAAGGACGAAGAATTGTTAGAAGAGGAAGGGGAAGGATCGCTTGTTATCAATCGAGCGTTGCCACCTGCTCCTTGGGGGATTTGGCCCACCATCTTCCTTCTTCCAACCTTAATGGTTGTTTTCCTTGGAGCTATCATGGGATTCGAATTAGTTCATAATCTCTGGGGATACTATCAAACAGAACCCCCCGCAACTCTCGTTGTGGACCAGGTTGCTAATACCTTAGATATTAAACCAAAGCAATAAAATTCTCGAAATCCCTTTATTTTTGTACATCATAGATCCATTATTGATCCACAATTGATCCATGAATGCAATTCTTTTCTAACTGTTGATTTCATCGATCAGGTTTTCTTCATTTGTTGAAAGCCTGATTCGATCTAATAGATTCGTATTCTCCTTAGATTTATTATCCTATTTTTATTTTTCCATTTTTTGAAATATCCCTTTGTTTCGTGACATCTTAGGAAAAACGATAAATTAAATCGAAATGGCGAACTTATTGAGTTTTAGTAAGCGTTGTTATATAATATAGTTAAATTAGAAATAAATATTAAAAGCATCCCAGAAAGTGCATCATGTTTAAGGCTTTCTTTTGCGGCTTGATTGTCCTTATTCTCTTAGGGGATTTTCAACGAAATTATTCTCAGTTTCTTCCAACCATCCAGGATAAAGCAGGGCTTATCCCATCTCCATCATCCCAATTAACTGACCCAAATAAAGAGACGAAGTCAAACTCCGAAAAAATCATTAATAAATTAATTGCCGCCTTGAACGACACTGATTCCGAAGTAAGACAAAATCTCGGTTTAGCGTTAGCCTCTTTTGGGAACGAAGCACTTCCAAAGTTGATTAAAGCTTTGAACGATCCCGATGCGAATCGCCGCGCAGGGGCCGCTTTTTCCATAGGCCATATGAACCCTCTGCCCCAAAGTGCCATACCTGCATTGTTAGAAGCTTTACAAGATAAGGATGTCTCTGTTCGCCGTGCAACATCCTATGCACTCAGCAGAATAATTAATATTCAGAAGCAAAACACTCTTAGTTTATCCCCCCGTTCAGAGAAAAACATGGATCAATCGTTCCCCGATTCAAAGCAATTACCTCCACGGTCTTCTAACCCTAATCGAGAAAGCTTTCAAGAGAAGAAGCGAACAATAAAACCGTAACTCAACCACCCCCTGCCAAAGAAAAAATACTCAAAAAAGAAATACTCAAAAAAGAAACACTCATGGATCAGTCTAATTCTTACCGACCAAAATCTAGGCAATCCTCAAACCAGAACCGACTAAACTTTACAACGCGATTACTTCTGCGCGTGAGTATTTTGTTGACATATCTCTTCTTCTTTTCGCCAGCAATTCTCGTTTATTCTCAACCTGATGGTAATAATTCGTCCACTTCTCGAGTTAGTAATTCTGAAACTCAACCGAGCGGGCAGGAAACCTATCGATTATTACCACAAAATAGTCCCAGCTCTGAAATTGCAAAATTATGGAGATTACGCAAACAGCTCGCCGATTCTGGGGTAGATAACAAAGTAATCGAATCGTTATTAAAACAATTTACATCCCAAAAAAACGAGAAAATATCACCAGAGCAATTGTTAAAATGGGCGGATCAGAAAAAATTGCTTCAAGATCCTCAACATCTCGATAAAATGAAAACATTTCTCGACCAATATTTCAAAACGAACGGATCAAAAAATCCGATTGATTCAACTCAAAGCGAACAAATTCTTAAAGGTCTTGGATTACTTTCTAATCTGAGAGACAAAAATGTTTCCAAGATGCTAAAAAAATGGGAACTCCAAAAAAAACTCACCGATAATGGTCTTAATAATAAAGAGATCGAGTCACTTTTACAGAGATTTTCCTCTCAGGAAAATAGTAATATACCCTTGAATGAGCTGCGAAACTGGGCTAGGTCAAATCAATTGCGACAGAACTCTCAAGAATTATACAAAATAAAATCGATTCTCCGAGATTATTTGAATAGTCAACAAGCGAAAGATTCTTCGAATAATTCTTCTAGGCAAGATTTCTCGTATGCCCAGGTCATGGAAAATCTGAAACTCCTTTCTGATCTAAGCAAAAACAAAACTGAGGAACAGCTCAAAATTTGGAATCTTGAAAAAAAGCTGAAGGATTCAGGTCTCGACAACCAAAAAATCAAATCGCTACTTAAGCGATTTAATACCTCCGAGAATAAGAGTGTCAATCCAAGAGAATTGCTCCGCTGGGCGAAAGAAAACAATATTACTCAGGATCCTCGACAGCTCACCGAGCTGAAAGACCAACTAGATAAATTTCTCAAAGATCAGAGCTCAAACACTGGGAAAGAAATCGATCCATCCCCGGAACAGCTGGAAAAATATCTGGAGTTGCTATCTCAATATACTAAAAACAATCCGAACGAGTTGTTAAACAATATGTCGAAGAGTTTTGGAAAAGAGAATAACCCCCCTTTTTTATCCAAATACCTTAAAAATTCCCCCAACTCCGATCCGTTAGATTTTAATAAGAAATCGAATCTTCAACCCCCACCAGCTCCAGAGATAGACCGATCGAACCAGCCCCCGCCGCAACTAGAGAAAAACAATCAAGCACAATACGACAAATTAACCAAAGATCTGCAAAAAAGCCTCGGCGATCTGGATTCCTTAAAAGAGATCGCTAAAGATTTTGCTAAACTTTCTGAACAAGATTATTCTAAGATGACCGGATTAGAAGGCGCTCTCAAAGATTTAGAACCACTGCTAGACAATAGTCTGATTAAAAACAATGATCTATCGTTTCTCTTGAATAAGGAGAACCTGCAGAAGTTACAAATTTGGAAAGGGTCGAATCTCTCTTTAGGAGGGGGGCTTGGGGGAAGTTCTAGCAATTTCGCAAGCGGTATTTCTTCCGCAGCAAAAATTGCACAATTGGTCATTATCACGATACTCCTTGCCGGGGCAATCATCGGCCTAATCGTCGCTTATCGATATCTTCAAAAATACAATCAAGAACAATGGAGTAAACAAAAATTAGCGGAAATCATCGAATTAATGGACCCTACTCAGATCAAATCGGCCCGAGATTTAATAATTGCCTTTAATCGACTTGCTTTAGCCCAGTATGGCCGAGATGCCGCCCCTTGGAACCATGAAATGGTTAAACGGGAGCTTAGTAAAACCTTTCTTTCTCTCGCACCTCAGATCGAAGAGATTACCCAACTTTATGAATCGGCTCGATATGCCCCG
This sequence comes from Planctomycetota bacterium, assembly GCA_021809185.1. Lineage (GTDB taxonomy): Bacteria > Planctomycetota > Planctomycetia > Gemmatales > Gemmataceae > JAKBAI01. The sequence continues at coordinate 13,991 of JAKBAI010000012.1, read as the reverse complement.
ACTTCAGAAGTTCCTGATTCCGAGCAAATTGGAAAAGGGAAAGAATTTTATAGCCAGATCGAGAAAGGGATTCAGTGACTATGCTTTCCGATCGGACTCCGATTCTATTTTATCTACTTCGGCCTGTCTTGTTAGTCTATTTGCTTTTCGGGCAAGCTTTAGCGTTCTCCTGGGGAATACAGTTCCAGTCGGATCCAGAAAAGGATCAGGCGAACGAAAAACCGGGGGAGCAACAAGATCAACTCGAAAGTAACCACCAAGGACCGATGATACAAATTTCAGCAGAAGGGAGTGAGTTATTTCGCGACTTACTGAACGATAAACAGCTTAAACCTCTTCGTTCCTTTGAAGAACTATTGCAAAATCCACAAAAAAGCATTTTGATTGTCATCGGCAGCACGCGAACAATTCCCTTGGAAATAATCGATACATTCTCAAATAAAAGTTTTCTCAATAATAATGGAGCGATCCTCATTTGTACTCGATCTGCTTCCTCCCCCACTTTTTCCCATACATTCGGCTGTACCATCCATAGTAGTTCAAAAGAAACGATTCAATGTAGAAATCAAAAAGATGGTTATTTCGGTTTGATAGATTGCCCCTATCTACAGTTTCCGAACTTAGCAAAAATGACTTCTGGAATCGTAGAACCGAAACTGGTGAATTTCTATGAATCGCTTCAAAGCAATCACTGGTCGGTTGCCATGAATATCCCATCTTATTTGACGATTGAGAAAACGATACGATTCAATAGAGACAATCCCCCAATTCCGATTGGGACTTTTCCTAAAAATTGTCTTATCAAAAATTCCGAGAACCGCTTTAACCAATTTCAACACTATCCAGGTGCCGCGGGCAATCTTTGGAAAGGGAAATATTTGATTCTAGCGGATCAGAATCTATTTATGAATCAGATGATGATCGCGAACGATTTGCAAAATACCGAATTTGCCCGGTATTGCATCGATTGGCTGAAGTCGACCGAATCCAGTTCCGATGGATTCGAGGAATCCGAGCGGGATCGTTGCTTATTTATCGAAAATGGCGAAATCCAAACTAAATTCGATACATTGAAAATTTCGATCCCCTGGAATGTCATGGCCAACAAGATGATTCAATACTCCAATAAAGTTATCAATGAACTGGAAAACAAAAATTTCTTCAATGAAAAGATCTTAGCTCAATTTGGACAGCAAAGAATCTTTCGAACGATTCTATTCGGCCTATGTACAACTATTTTTTTCTATGGATTATTGCGATTCTGGCGCTCCACTTACGAAAAGTCTAAAGAATTTTCCCGTTCGGCCCCCATTCAAGAATCGGTTGGGATCAACAATCAACTGGGGGATCGGCAAGTTCAGCTCTTTCAAAGGGAACAGTATTTCCCGTTTCTGAGTGAACAGATCCGCTATCGTTTTCAATCTCTTGGTGGCAATCCGGATGAGCGTGGCAAATCCCCACCCATTGTGATTTCTAAAGACTACGCAAACTCTACTGCCTTGAAGAAAGATATTTTACAATTATGGCAGATCGGCTTTTCCAAAAAAATCATGAAAATCAATCGTAAATCTTGGAACAAATATCTTCAGATGTTAAAAAATGTTATGGAACTATCTCAAGAAAAAATATGGTACTTCCAAGAGTAGACGATTGGATGATTCATCGAGCTATTTATCAGCTAAATGCTTTGAGTAATTTATGAATAACTCCACCAACATAGGCTGGCCGTGGATGTTCAAGAACATTAAAATATAAGATTAGAGATCAATACTAATTTTGGGAATCATAGCTTAAAGATAGTAAATCAGAAATTAAATGAATGAAAGCACCTAAAATTTCGAACAGGAATAAAAGTCAATCGATAGGTGAAATCACTAAAAGTTCTAGGAAAAATAATGTCGAATAGCTCGCACAATAATTCGGATGGTTTAGCAACAGGTCGAATAGCAACAGGTCAAATAGCAACAGCTCAAATAGTAACAGAAGAAGAAGGTACAACCGATCATCGAGCAGCACCTAGCAGCTTAGGCCAGCCTCCGCAATCCCAGCTTGCTAATAATGGGACTAACCAGTTCAACCATTTTTCTTCACTAAATACAGGAAGAGATGTTGCTGAAGCAGCAAAGCAATTAACCGCGCGGACGATCAAAGAGATTAGCCAAGTCGTTGTTGGTATGGAAGCGGTTACGCGAAAGATGCTGATTGCCCTGTTAGCGGGAGGGCATATTCTCCTAGAAGGGGTTCCGGGAGTTGCCAAAACAACTCTTTCTAAATGTTTTGCGCAGCTCATCGGTTGCCACTTTCAGAGGGTACAATTCACCCCCGATTTGCTCCCTTCGGATGTTACCGGCACATCGATCTTCGACCAAAAAAGCAATGAATTTGTGCTTCGCACCGGCCCGATCTTTTGTCAAATCCTGCTTGCCGATGAAATCAATCGTGCCCCGGCCAAAACCCAATCGGCTTTGCTAGAAGCCATGCAAGAATATCAGGTTACCATCGATGGTAAAACTCTTGCTCTGCCTTCCCCCTTCATGGTTCTAGCAACTCAGAATCCGGTAGAACAAGAAGGGGTATACCGGCTTCCCGAAGCGCAGCTGGATCGCTTTCTATTACGGATTGAAATGGGCTATCCTGGGCACGATGCCGAAGTCCGTATGCTCTATGTTCATAGCAAACCGATCCCGGAATTGCAACCACTCATCCAGCCCGACCTTTTATTGAATCTGCAAGCGAAACTCTCCGAAATCCACGGAAACGACGAGCTGTTCCACTATATAGTCGATCTGGTCGAAGCAAGCCGGTGCCATCCCGATATACTCCTAGGTGCAAGCCCGCGCTCCTCTCTCTGCTTATTACGCTGCGCTCGTGCCCATGCTGCCATTTCTGGTAGACATTATTTCACTCATGAAGATATTCAAAATGTCGCTTTGCCAGTTCTCAGCCATCGACTTATTTTACGCCCTGAAGCAGAGATCGATGGCAAGTCGATTGCAGAAGTCGTCCAAGATATTATCGATTCGGTTATGGTCATTACCGTTGACGATCAAAAAAGTAAATCTGCCCCTTCCCCCGATAAGAAACAAAAAAATAGTTATAAACCCCAGTGATCTTCCCTGTCTGAAGGATCCTCATTTCTCGCGAAGTCGGAAAAGGGAGATTGACAAACCATCATGATTCAACCAACCAATCTCAAGAATGCCTTTTATTCGATTCAGTATAGTAGTTTAAAGCCCCTCTGGAATCGAATGGAGACCTCATGCTAACGAAACGAGGAACCTGGTTTCTTATTTTTATTTTTTTCGAAATCGTGATTGGCTTGATTTATTCCGAATCCAGAAGCAGAGTAGCTCCATTAATGGGGCTGATTGCCCTCAGCTGGTTTTTATTCGAATGGATTCGATTTCAACTCTCGATGAGAACTCTTCGCCAAATCAAGTATTCGCGAACGATCTATGAAAATGATCGACCGGTGAATCGTCTTAGGACTAATCATGAATATCAAGTCGAGCTGATCATTCAAACCGAGGAAACCACGGCTTTTCCTTTCATTTTCATCGAGGATCGACTATCCCCTGATATCGAGTTCCTGGCAAGCTCAAAACAGGGTTCTGGCAAGCTAAGCGCAGAAAAACCGCTCGAATTGAATTACTCTTTTCTAGCCCGAGGTATCGGCCATATTCGTTTTGAAGGAATCGCTATCGAGTGTGCAGATTTACAAGGATTCTTTTATTACAAAACCTTTATTCGCGAAGAATCGAAGTATTCTGTTTTTCCGCCGGTGGTACATCTCCGCGGGGAACACCGGAGCGAAAAATTTCTAAATTCATTGCCCCCGCCTGGACTGCATCGCTTGCGTAGACCCGGTGGAAGCGGCGATCTGTTAGAACTTCGAGACTATCGTCCAGGCGATCCGCCCAAACTGATCGCCTGGAAACCATCGGCTCGGCGGCAAAAATTACTAACCAAAGAATTGGAATGCGAGGTGCCACAAATTTGTCGAATTGTTATCGATACCTCGAATTCGGTTCTTCTCCAACAACCTTCTGCAAGCTTATTGCAACAATTATTGCATTATGCCGCAACGATTGCCCATTTAGCCTTCGCGCGCCGTGACCATGTCGGCATCACTTATTTTAACGAACATTCCTTTAAATCACTCCCTTTTGGACGAACGGCACGCCATGCGAGCCAGGTGAGCGCTACGTTAGTAGAGCTTGGGAATTTACGCCCAGATCTTCCCAACGAGAAAGTAAAACCTAATCTAAGAGTAGCTGCAACCCTCGCTGCAACCATCTATCCTGAATGGCAACAAGCCCCCTATAACTCTACCCCCTTTAAGATGTACTGGGAACCCCTCCTCGATCGCTTCCGCTTTTTCTTGGTCCTGCCGTTTTTATGTCTACCGCTGTTGATCTGGTTTACTCCCCTGCGTTCTTTGGCTATTGCTATTTCTAAAGATTCGGTTGGAGGATCTAAAAGATCGTGGCAGCTCATGTTTTTAGTGATCAGTTTAGCTCCGTTCGTCATCGGATTACTCCTCTGGATCTTATCGAGTTTATCCAGTTGGCTTATTGGGAATACGGCGGAGAAGAAATCCAGGAAAAAATTGGCCGTATTATATACTTTTTTGGACAACGGCAACCCTGCTCGAATCGCTGCCTATCTACACAACGATACTCTTTTCTTGGAACGCACTCACCAGTTTCTCAATCTTCACCATGAACTTTTTCCGATAGAACTGTTCGATCATCATGGGAATTACCGCTATCGCTCTGAAAAGAAAATCGAACCGCTTTGCCAGAGTATCCAGCAAATTCTCCACCATGCCCAAGATAATCAACTCATCGTGGTATTAGTCGATTTATTCGAATTGGAAGGCTATCTCGACCCTCTTTTGCGAACCCTGCGTACCGCGAAAGCCCATCACCATGAAGTTGTTGTCATTGCCCCCTGGCTCCCCGGCATACCAGAACCGCTCCCCCACCGCCCTGCGCCAACCATTGCGGAACTGCGGCAATATCTGCGCACGATCGATCTTTCGGATCAGCCCAAAATTTTATTCCCTTATCTTCGAGATATTCAATTACGCTATTTAACTCATTTCTATCATCTCGTTCAACTTTTCCGGCGCTCCGGAATCGTCTTTACGTATGTGATGGAAGAAGAGAGTGTCCCTAAAGTTATTCAGCGATTGGATCAAATGAGACTGGTGGGCAGAGGGAAATAACTGTTTGAAATCACCGTTTATGATTAGGAATATACTTCCTTCCGCCCTGAAGATTTATAATCCTTTAGCATTCTAGATGCAGATCGCTTATGAATAACAAGAAGATTGAAAAGAACGAAAAGAAGATTGAAACGAAAGCGAAGCGATTCCGATTTCTCTATGAAACCGGGATCCAGTGGTATGTTCTTATCGGCATGGCGTCTCTCGTTGTTTTCTATAGCTCATTTTCGGAGCGAGGGGGAATTTTGGCGCCGATCCTGATCGTCATTTTTTCCGTCCCTGGTTTACTTTTACGTTGGAGCAGCTCACCGTGGTTATTTATGTTTTTTTCAACCTTTGCTCTTATCGATCCCGATTATAGCCGATTTCTCTCCCGGCTTTTTTCAGATGATTTTTTTAGAAAACATGATGCGGAGCATTCGCGGCTCGATTTTGAACTTGGCGATCTATTGATCAGCTTTTCTGCTCTAACCTATCTTATCGCCCAATTCCGTGTCCAATCGATTCTAACCGTGATCTTCCCCAAAGAAGGCCGGCGAGACCCGCAAGGAGAATTGACTCTCGAACCTTTGCTTCGCCCTTCCGATCAGGTCGATAAAAATGAATGGATCGATCTACTAATATCCACCGGGTTCGCAACCATGTTTGGAACCATGGTTTGGTTTATCATTCTTTACATGGAAAAAAGCGCTCTCTGGCACCGGTATCTTAATCTGAATCCGGTCAACGGCAAGCTGGCGATTGCCATTTTATCAATAGGGATCGGCTTGTTCTTGACGCAATTGTGGTCTTTGCTGAGATTATCCAGCGATCAGGATAAAGATAGTGCTCGATTTTTCCTGTTAGATCTATTCTGGTTAGAAACCGCTCGCGAACATGAACGTCTTGCTCGCTGGCAACAATGGTATAGAAACAGACGAAATAAACATCAAAGTTAAGAGGATTTCCCTATGTTCTGGACAAGAGAATTGGCTGGGTGGATACTAGTAATCTTGGGGATTATTAGTTTTATTTTTACCTATACCGTTTTGCTTTTATCCGGCAAAGTAGTCGAGTCGATGGTCGCCTCTTTTATATCTTTTATTGTCTATCGTGGCGGAATCCATCTATTGAAGGTTGCCATTGCCGCTAAGATGTGCCGTGAACCTATGGAAAATTATCAAAATCGTGCTACCATCAGCAAAGCGAAGAAGGATTGATCTTCTCCTTTCTATCTGATTTTTTGTTTTCCATGCGTTCCCCACTCTCAACGATCTATTTCTTGATCGATTAGAAAATCGGGAACAGTTCATCGGGTTTACTTATTAGCGCGAGGTTCATCAACGATCTTGGTATTTTTTCGCATTCGCATGGGACAGGGCTTTGATGTCCTAAACTTCTTTTCCCTTTTTATTATTCTCTTCGGTTATTCTCCCCACTCAATTTCTGCGACCGAATTGAGAATATGGGTGGGGCGATACGGATATTTGTAAATATCGTCTTTGCGTGTGACTCCAGAAAGCACTAAGACCGTTTCCATGCCTGCCTCCATACCAGCAATGACATCGGTATCCATTCGATCGCCCACCATGACGGTTTGATCGGAGTGCGTTCCTAGGGTATTCAGTGCTCGTCTCATCATAAATGGATTTGGTTTCCCAATAAAATAAGGTCGAATACCCGTGGCCTTCTCGATCAAAGCCGCAGTAGAACCGCAAGCAGGGGCAAGCCCATTTTCGGAAGGGACGGTATTATCCGGATTCGTTGCAATGAATTTTGCTCCGCCCGCAATTAAGCGAATCGCCATACTGATTTGCTCAAAATTAAAATTCGTTGTTTCTCCTAAAACGACATACTCTGGATCTTTGCTGGTCAGGGTATAACCGATTTCATACAGAGCACTGGTCAAACCGCTTTCGCCGATGACAAATGCTTTGCCATTGGGGCATTGTCTGGCCAGAAATTGGGCGGTCGCCAAAGCCGAGGTGAACAGATTTTTCTCCGGGATCCGCAGCCCTTCTCCTAGCAACCGATAGGATAAATCTCGCGGGGTGTATGTTGGGTTGTTGGTGATAACCATGAACGGAACTTGATTGGCAAGCAATCGATCAATAAAAAGCTGGGCACCAGGGATAGGGTCTCGACCTCGTACCAATACCCCATCCATATCGAGTAAAAACGCTTTTTTGGTCTTCATTATTTTTCTTTATCCTAAGGTTATTTCTTATTTCGGAAAATATTGATTATCTTCATACGAAAGATTCAGGTCTCTCGAACAACATATGTCTTTGGCCCTTAAATCCTTTTGTCTGATTTCTTAAAATATCCTCTTTGATTCTTCATAGGCATATTGCCATATCTACCTCGATTTCGGTTTAATATAGTAATTATTTTGATGAAGGAAACTTAAAACTAGATTTACGAATCCAAATGGTGGAAAGTACGGTATCGATTAAACTCTTCTCTAAAAATTGAGAAAGGTTCATCGCAAGGAGATCTTTCATCAGATGTTATTTGTTGAAAAAACCATTATTTAGATGAAATAGAGCTTATACTTCCTTTGACGATTGAAGTCTCGAATAGCGAAGAATTCATTCCCCCTTCTTCACTTTATTTATGCAATTTTAGAGTGAAGCGATCTTTTCGCTGATTCGATTTTGAAATAGGGGAGAGGATGCCAAAAGTAATCTAGTCAAAACTGGTTTCATGGCTTTTTAGATCGATCGGCAATATTGTAAAAAGCAAACCAGTTCAAGAAACAACTCTACCTATACGGAGAATTTCGTGCCAATCTTTGGCTTGCAAGTGCATTTGACCAAATTGGACAGGATTATCGGCATAAACTGCGAATCCTAACAAATACGGTTTGCCATTGATTTTGCAATCACCAGCAAATAAGACCCAATTCGATTTGGCGGTTGGCGCCGTGGGGGTTTGAACTAACCGATGGAAGACAGAGGCAAAACCGGCAATACTCAATTGCGCTGGCCATATTTTTATCCTAGGTTTATCTATCTGGATAAGTCCACCGAGACCAGGCATAAGATCTTCTAAAAGCGATTCTGCCTCATCTAAGGCGACCTTATTCTGTTTCCCTACCGGTGCGAACACCACTAATCGGATTCTGGCAGGAATCTGATGAACGGTCAATGTGTGAGACCCTTTTCGATTGGGAGCTGGGGGATAATCTGCCAAGTTTTCTCTCTGCCCTTTTTCAAGATCAGGAATTCCTTTCTGGCGAAACAAAAATCGATAAGCGATATAGAGAAATAATAGTCCCCCTACCGTCCCACCAATCAATAAAAAAGTATTGTTATCTTTTGGTAGTTGGTTTACCACATTCTCCATCTGTGAAAAAATCATATAATTCCCTTAGTGATTGTTTTAATAACTATAAATAAAATCAAAAACGATGGTATTTCTTTTTGCCTATGTCTCATCGTTTTACGAGGAAGAATAAGATGCGGTACTTTTTTGCTCTTGGATTTTTAACCATTTTTCTGGCCCTAACCCAATCAGATCCTGCTCAACAGACAACTGGACCACAAGACACCACGCCTCAGAATTCTGCACCTCAAAATTCTACGCCTCAGAATTCTACATCTAAGAGTTCTACGCCTCAGAATTCCCCTCGAAAATCTCCCTCGGTAAACGACAATTCTTGGATTCAAGCCGAATCGGTTCATCTAAAGAACATTAAACAGCTCACCAAGGATTTTGTCCGAGCTGGAGAGGCCTATTTCTCCCCTGATGGGAAAGATATTATTTATCAAGCGGAAGTAAAAGATAGTGGGAATCCATTTTATCAAATTTTCATTCAAAATCTCGATTCAGGAAAATATCGGCGTATAAGTCCAGGCAATGGACGCACCACTTGTGCATACTTCACTAAAGATGGAAAATCGGTCATTTTTGCTAGTAGCCACGAAGATCCTGATACCGCAAAGTGGCAAAAACAGGAATATAGCAAACGAGAAGAGGACAAGAAAAATAATCGGCATCGCCGATACTCCTGGGATTTTGATCCCTATATGGATATTTATCAGATGAACCTGGAAAGTGGGCGAATGACAAATCTTACCAAAAGTAAGGGTTATGATGCCGAAGGATCGTTTTCGCAAGATGGCTCTCAGATCGTTTTTTGTTCGAATAGAACAGGAAGTTTGGAATTGTTTATTATGAATAGTGATGGGTCGAAAGTTCGCCAACTCACTCATACCCCAAACTGTTACAATGGCGGCCCTTTTTTCTCTCCCGATGGGAAAAAAGTCATCTTTCGTAGTGATCGCAAGGAAAAAGATCGCTTGCAGATCTATGTGATCAATTCGGATGGGACCGGCGAAAAAGCCTTAACCTCAAACGATAAATGGGTCTATTGGGCGCCATACTGGTATAAAGACAACAGACATATTATCTTCACCGCGGCAGACCATAGTAATCCGTTAGCAAGACCTAATTACGATTTGTATTGGATGAATATTGAAACAGGAAAAACAACTCGAATAACCCATGCCCCCGGCCAGGATATTCTACCCGTTTTTAGTCCCGACTATAAAAAAATCATGTGGACTTCGAGCCGTGATGGATACTCTCCAGTTCAGATTTATATAGCCGATTTTACCCCTCCCAATGAGGATAATTGATCGACGATACACTCGATCGATAGAATCATCGATCGGCTTCAAACCATGCTACCGATTTTTATTTAATTGGATGGATAAAGATCGGACAAAAGCTTATTTTGAAACAATCAAATGAGTAATAGAGGTTCATCTTCGTTGGTTGATTCAATCGTACTACCAGGACAAAAGAATCGATGACTTTTGATGAGAATTAGTTGAAAAATCCAATCGGCGCGGATATTCTCCATAAAATTTGTAAAATAATTACCAACATTTTTATCTGAAATCTGTTTAAGATAGAGGATAAATAGAAACATTATTTTGATGTGGTAGATTCTCAAAATAGTTTTGCGATTTGAATTTCTTCATCTAAGTTGAGCCAATAAACCAAAAGATGACAAAAGAAAAAATTAGATGACAAAAGAAAAAATAGAAGAGAAGAAGAGATAATTACCAAACTATTTCGAAATATCAATTAAATAATCCTGTATTCTTTGTGGAAATAATGATGATCAATCCCTGTTTAGATGCTAATTTCTCCAAAACAAAAATCAGTTCAAGATTGAGAATTTGTGGATTTCAAGCCGCCTTCTTAATTCTTATCGTTGTTTTAATGAACTCAGACAACTTTAGTTCATTGAATTTATCTGTGAACGCACAAGTTCCAACAATCGATCTCATTAAAGATCGCCCATCAACTCGGGATGTCTTTTCCCCGGTCGATTCGATGAGAAATGGCAATGTAAAAGTGGTCGACCCTGCCGACAAACAGAAAACCAAACAAAACAGATTAGCCCTTGAAAAATTAGCAAAATGGTTTGCATTCCGGTTAAATGTTCCCCCTTACAATGGCGAACCCGATGAGAATCCTAAAGCCAAAAGCAGGAAGTCCCAAGATAAACCGATCGTTCAACTTTTTAACGAATTAGAAAAGACCTATTTTCTTATTCCTGGGGTATCGCTCCGATCGAAAGAACAGTATCAGTATGCGGATGAGTTTTGCATTGCAATGAATAAAGAGCTTCGTTTTGTTATGGCCAATGCCAACAAAACAATCGTTCGAATCAATGCAGCTCGTATGTTGGAATTGATCTCTAAAATGCCATGCCCTTCTCTTGCCGATTCCTACTTGGCTATTCTTAAAGATCCAAAAGAACAGCTTTTACCAATTAAGATCTTTGCCATCCGCGGGTTAGCCAATGTGCTTTCTCACTCCGATACGATTCAACCCGATCGGCATATAATTTTAAGCCAAGAAAAATTAGCCGAGATTTCCACTGCTCTAGAATCGATTATCACGACCGCTGCGCCTCCAGAGCTGATAGTGGATGAAGATCAAAAACGGACTTGGCAATTCTACCGCCGAGATGCGATCAAAGCCTTAGCAAAACTGCGCTACTCCGTTATTCGTAGCAATGCCCAAGCGATCATCGCAAAACCTGTTCTTACCCTAGTTCGGGCTTCTGTAGCAGGGGAGAGCTTTAGCCCTGAAATTTCTTTACCCGAACAGGTAGAGGCTTTAATAGGGGTAATTCAGATGAGACCGGATCGTGATACCAATCTCGATGTCATGGCGTATGCTGTAAATGAAGGGGTTCTCAGTATCGTCAAAAAGCAAAGACCTGATAGGAACCATCCCGAATGGTTGCGTTCGATACCCTGGAAAATTACCGGCATTCGCTTCACCAATGCAGTGACCACTTGGAAAAACAACATCAAATTTGTCCCCAAATCGACAAATTCAGCGAATGCAAAATATCTTCAAGATTCTCTTGTAACCAATATTTTCCAAAAATGGGAAGAAAATGGTTCAAACACGATCCCGAGTACGGATCCTTTGCTCAACTATGAAAAAACAAAGGTTCCTGCCACTCCTTTCCTGATTAAAGATGTAAAAGAGAGTGCTTTATGGCAACCGGCAAGTCCACCAGCAAAAAAATGACCTAAAAAGTAAATTTTTGTAAAAGCAAGATTGTAATTGACTGATTTATTTGTCAAAATACAGAGAATGAGCTGTTTTTTCGGATTCAGAAAGTAATTAGGCTATTTCCAATCTCCAATTGGGAAAAATTAGAGGATCCTTTGTATGATACGGTGGCTATTTATACCCACGATCGTATTTTTTGGTTTTACCTTATCAAGTAAAGCCAACTATATCATCATCCGGGTTTTATTGAAAGATGTACCAACTGCTGATAACGGCAATGGTGGTGGACAAGGAATGGCGGGTGCAGCTGGTAATATTGGCGGCCCTCCCAATATGGGCGGCCCTCCCAATATGGGTGGCATGCGTGGCGGCCCTCCCAATATGGGCGGCCCTCCCAATATGGGTGGTATGCGTGGGATGCGTGGCGGTCCCGGTAATGCGATGGGCGGCCCTCCGAATATGGGGGGTATGCGTGGCGGCCCTGGTAACGCGATGGGCGGTCCTCCGAATATGGGGGGTATGCGTGGCGGTCCCGGTAACATGATGGGTGGCCCTCCGAATATGGGCGGCATGCGTGGCGGTCCGGGTAACATGATGGGTGGCCCTCCCAATATGGGGGGCATGAATGGGAACAACGGAAATTCTAATGGAACCGGAACTAATAACTCTCCCACCGAATTATTGACCCCTGATGATTACGTCATGGCCATTATTGAACTGAAACCAGTTAACAAAGCGGGTCAATTTGTCGATATGTCCCGATCGATTTTAGATCCTAACAAGAACGATGTCCTCATTGCTCATAAATGGAATGGCAAGGCAGTTTTGTACCGCGATGATCGTGAACTGAGTTATTCTGCGCTTCCTTTACTAACCCCACAAGCAAGATATGCTGCCAAGAAGAAAGCAATGAAAAAAACAACTCCAGAATCTCTATTCGATCTAGCAAAAGAATGTCTTTTCTTGGGTTTAGTACCCGAATGTCAAGCGACTCTTGATCAGCTCGGAGAAAAAGTCGATTCCCTCACGGATAAGGCAAGTCTTCCTTCAAATATCGAAGCGGCAGTTTCGGCTTATCGAAAGATTAAACCAGGTTTAGCACGTGGTCCAGATCAGTCCGTTACCGCTCAAAATTGGAAAAAGCGTTTTACCGAAGATATTCAAATCTCAACATCTCCTAATCTCTTCTACGCCTTGTTGCACGATTCTTCTGGAGATATCGATAAAGATAGCATCAAACATCGATTAGAGAATCTTGAAAAAACTCTGCGAATGTTTTATCTCTGGCATGCCATCCACGGAAAAGCACTGCCATTCCCTACCGATCGATTGACCGGCATTGTGGTGAGCAACGAAAATCAATTTGGGAACATTCGCAAAAATTTTGGATCAGGGGTTTCTGCTGAAGATTCCTTTTTAATTCAAAAAGAAAATGTTGCCATTTTTTCGCCTCAACGATTGGATCGAGCGAGTCAAACCTTTATCAGTAAGATCAAAAATTTGAAAGGCTTTGATCGAGAATCTTTACTAAAAGGGAAATTCCCGAAAGATGCAAAAGGATCAGATAAACGGTATGAAGCGGCTCGTGCCGAAATGCTTTATCTTACAGAAAATGCTCTGCAAGAAGAATTAGAAATTAGCTCTTCATCTCACGAAGTAGGTCGACAATTATTTGCCGCTTGTGGGTTATTACCACGAAATGTTAAAATTCCTCAGTGGTTAGACTTCGGGCTTGCTAGTTTATTTGAAATGCCAAAAGGCCCTTTCCCAGGTAACTTTAGTCAGCTCAAGGTAGCCCCTTGGCATGGAGTTGGAGCTCCGAGCTGGGCATACATGGGTCACTTTGAAGAGCTAATGACCAATGATACCCCCACATCTCCACTTAAAAAAGGTATCAATAATCCAAATGCAGGTAAAGGTCAAGAAATTGTTCCCTATTTGAATGCCTTGGTTGATACGATCTCGGATGATCTTTTTTCTACTTCGCAAAAAGAGTTATTCGTTACTCGTTCACTGCGAAACTCAAATATCGATGATACGAACAGTGATCTGGTTTCCGAGATGAATCGATTGGTTCGAAGAGAATTCCGAGAACAAGCGGAAACTTATGCTTGGGCAGTTACTTATTTCTTAGCAAATCAACGGTTAGATGATCTTCATCATTATTTCCATGAACTTAGCTTACTTCCTCGAGATATGGAATTAGATGAACATGCTTCTATGGTTGTTTTTG